>NZ_JAAORI010000002.1 GCF_017696075.1 Prochlorococcus marinus XMU1411 | reverse complement strand
ACTCCTAATCCAGGAGCTTGTGATTCTCCATAAGCAACAAGTCCAGTCATTAAAAGAGCTGTTGAACCTGCGGCCATAATCACAAATGTTTACCCTATGATCTTACAGTGTAAAATCATAAGATCGCGAAGAAATTAACAGGTTGGTTACAGACAGTTGCTAAATCTCTCAAAAATTTATTTTTTTTTTACTATTAACTCAAGTTATTCAAAGTTAGCTATTCCATTTAAGGATATAACCACGCTCGCCAAGTACAAATCCTTTTTGATTGTCTAGAGCCTCATTATCAAGAAAAACTATTTTAATGTAGTTTGTTGGCAATTCAGAAGCAATAGGATCTTTATTCCAAGTTTTACCTTGATCTTTAATTACTATTAGAGTGCCATTGCCCCCGCCAGCCCATATATCACCATTTGGATCCCATCCCATGTCTAGATAATTGTAACCATTAAGAATTGGTATAATAGGTTTTGACCAATTTTCTAGGTCATTAGTATCTTCATTAAATCTAATTTCTGCTCCTCTTGAAAGCATCCATAAACTTCCTTCTGGATTAAAACCAATACTTTGAACTCTTTTGCTACTGGCTCTTTGATGAGCTATCCATGCATCACTATCCTTTTCCAAAGTAGAAAAGAAATTACCTAAACTACTTACACTTACATAATCTCCTTTATTAGTTCTTCTTAAATCTCTTACTCCTCCAGAACCAGATGCATCAAGAACTTTTGCATTCCATGATTCACCACTATCTGATGTTTCATAAATCGCACCTGCAGTGGTAGCTAATTCTGCAACACCGCCGTCGACAGTTGTTATTAGAAATGGTTGACCTGGTAATTTGTTACCTAGAGATAAACGAGTCCAATTCTTTCCTGCATCAAGTGTATGCATTACTAATGAAGGCTGACCTATTAACCATCCCTCTTCACCTTTAAAATCAATATCTAGGAGACGAAAGTTCTCTTCACTTGGTAAATCTAAATTTCTTTTTTCCCAAGTTTCTCCTCCATCATTAGATTCCATAATAAGTCTATTAGAACCTACTAAAAATCCATTTTTATCATCTATAAAGTCAACATCTAAAGCATTAGACTGGTCCTCAAACTTAATTGTTTTCCAAGGGCTGCTATCACTCATCTTTACTCCTGTAGATGAACAACTGCTCAATACAAAACAAAGAAGAACTGATAAAAGAAGATTGGGAATAATAGTAATAATTTTTTTCATTTGTATATATTAATGCAAAGAGTACAAAGAAAGGAACATAGCAGCAGCGAACGCTAGCCCTCCAAAGATCAATATGTTTTTTTGTCCAGGAGGTAAACTATTAAAGCCAAACCCATAAACTAAATTTTCTTCAAAACCACTTGGTTTAGATTTAGGACCTATATCCTTATAAAAATTTTTACCAGCTCGACAAACAGGGCAAGCGAAAGTATTACCATCCAACTCTGAAAAAGGAGTATTTTTAGGTATGTTTAATTTTTTATTTCCTTCAGACGGATCATAAATATATCCACAACTTCTACATTCGAATCTATTTTGTTCTAGATTAGGGGTAGGTTGTTCAACATTTACTCCTGAGGAATTTTCAGAAAGTTTTTCTTTCTCAAAGTTCTCAACTATTTTGTTTTCCTCAGAGGCTGGTTGAATGTTTTCACTCACGGCTTATTATTGTTCTTTAAGAACTTTAAAAGATTTTGCTTAATTAAGCGACTTTTATTCAAAATTAATTTTTTAAGATGTTTTTATTAACTGGCTATGAATACTTTTTAGGTTTCCTTCTAATTGCCGCAGCTGTTCCAGTATTAGCTCTAGTTACTAATCTCATCGTTGCCCCAAAAGGGAGAACAGGTGAAAGAAAACTTACATATGAATCTGGAATGGAGCCTATTGGAGGAGCATGGATTCAATTTAATATTCGTTATTACATGTTTGCATTGGTTTTCGTTATATTTGATGTTGAGACAGTATTCCTTTATCCTTGGGCTGTTGCCTTCAATAGATTAGGCTTATTAGCTTTTATTGAGGCTTTAATCTTCATTGCAATACTTGTTATTGCCCTGGCATATGCATGGAGAAAAGGCGCTTTAGAATGGAGTTAAAAAAATTGAATCCACAATTATCACCAAAAGCAATAAGAGAAATTCGAGAAGGGACTTGCAACCCTCTTGGTGCACCCCAAGTTACTACAGATTTAAGCGAAAACGTTATATTGACAAGCTTAGATGATCTTCATAATTGGGCTAGGTTAAGCAGTCTATGGCCCCTTCTTTATGGAACAGCTTGTTGTTTTATAGAATTTGCTGCCTTAATCGGATCTAGATTTGATTTTGACAGATTTGGATTAGTACCTAGAAGCTCGCCAAGGCAAGCAGATTTGATAATAGTTGCAGGGACAGTAACAATGAAGATGGCACCAGCGCTTGTAAGACTTTATGAGCAGATGCCTGAACCAAAGTATGTTATTGCTATGGGTGCCTGCACAATCACAGGGGGAATGTTCAGTGCAGATTCTACAACTGCTGTAAGAGGTGTTGATAAATTGATACCAGTTGATTTATACCTCCCAGGATGTCCGCCAAGACCAGAAGCAATTTTTGATGCTGTAATTAAATTAAGAAAAAAAGTTGGTAATGAATCAATTTTAGAGCGTACAAAAACAGAACAAACTCACAGATACATTACATCAGATCACGAAATGAACCTTGTTTTTTCAGAAAATACAGGTGAATATCTAAACAAAACTTCAGCTAACGTAATATCCCCCTCCAAAAAAGAAAAAATAACCGAATTCCCTGAAAACAGCGAAAAAACTGAAATTATTAATTCTGTAGAAGATTAATGGAAAAAGACGGTATAGCCACATCCTCAGATACTTCAATAGAGAAAGAAGGATTTATAAGCCAATCTTTGTCTAAAGATGGAATTCCAAATCAATCTTTATCTGATGATCACATAGGAATTGAAAACATTTCTGTGGAACCTAGCAAATTATATGAAGCGGTATCGGCGTTAAGAAATTATGGTTTCAACTATCTTCAATGTCAAGGTGGCTATGATGAAGGACCGGGGAAAAATCTTGTTAGTTTCTATCATTTTATAACTGTTGATGACTTACAAAAAATCGAAAAAATTAAAGAAGTTAGATTAAAAGTTTTCTTAAAAAGAGATTCTGATTTATCAATCCCTAGTTTGTATGAAATTTTTAAAGGAAGTGATTGGCAAGAAAGAGAAACATATGACATGTATGGAATAAATTTTATAAATCATCCAAATCCCAAAAGACTATTAATGCCGGAAGACTGGAGAGGATGGCCATTGCGAAAAGACTATATTCAGCCTGATTTTTATGAACTTCAAGATGCATATTAATTTAGTTTTTTTAATTTGCGGTACATAAATATAACTGCTCTTGCTAATCTCCTAGGATCATGTCTAAGAGTTGGGGTTATTCTTTTTGAATATAATGGTGCTTGTAAGACATAATATCCCTCAGATAATAATCTTTCTTTATTACATTGGACTGGTTCCGCCCCTCTACTTTCGTAATAATCTACCAATGGAGACTTTTCAAATTGGACTTGAGATAAAATTGCATTAAAAATTCGAGTATTAACTCCAAAATTTGATAGTTGTTTTTCTATTGATTTGACATGTTGATAAACATTAAGTCCATCTGTCTCGCCAGGCTGAGTCATCAAATTACTTATGTAAATTTTAGGGGCATTACTTTGCAATAAAGCATCTACTATCTCTGGCACTAACAAGTTAGGTAACAAAGAGGTGAATAGACTTCCTGGCCCAAGAACAATCAAATCAGCTTCTTTTATAGATTCGATAGCACTTGGAAGAGCAGAAGGATTTTCTGGTAGGTAACCAATCCTTGAAATTAATTTTTTAGAATTGCTTATCTTGCTTTCTCCAAAAATTTTTTCACCATCCTCTAATTCGGCCCATAACATAACATCAACATCTGTTGCTGGTAAAACTTGACCTTGTACAGCCAAAACCTTACTTGAGGCCTGAACTGCTTTTTCTAAACTACCTGTAATTGTTGTTAAAGCTGACAAGAATAGATTCCCAAAACTATGTCCCTCCAGACCACTTCCTCCAGAAAATCTATATTGAAATAACCTAGTTAAGGTAGGTTCTTCGTTTGATAAAGCCGCTAAACAATTTCTAATATCTCCTGGAGGTTGCACACCTAATTGTTTTCTAAGAATTCCACTACTTCCACCATCATCGGATACCGTTACAATAGCAGTAATGTTACTGCTGTAATTTTTTAATCCTTTTAGAAGAGTAGATAAGCCTGTACCTCCGCCAATTGCAACAATATTAGGACCTCTTTTTAATTTACTTTTTACTCTTAAAGCATCAACTAAAAATGTATTTTTCTCTGGAACAAGCGCTTTTTGAATAGAATTAATACTTCTATTTTGTCCAATCCCTATTAATAATATTCCAAGAACAAATATTAATGGTCCCAAAAATGAAACAGGCAGGATCCTAGTTAAACCTGTCATTAACCAGAAAAATATTTCAATAAGCCAATAGAGTGGTCTTAAATTTGTCCAAATTGCGATGCCTAATAATGTAGTCAAAAATCCAATCGCAGATGTAATCATCCATCTTTTTATTACGAGTCCTGGCAGAAGCCAGCTCAAAATTCTTAAAATTTTGTTCAAGAAGACAAGATTAGACTTTTTAAAATTTTTATAATATCTTCTTACTCTTCTTTTACGCTTATTCATTTAAACCTCTTGAATTATTTTTTATCAAATGAAATCTTCATAAATATATTATAAATCAAATTCATACATCCTTTTTTTATTTCCAAAAATAGGCAATATGTAATTAAAGGTGACTTTCATTTAATATAAATTTTGAAAAAATTAAAGCCTGCAGTTGAAACAAAAAACCTCTCAATAAGCTGGGGGGAAGTTAATGTGCTGAATCAACTAAATTTTGAACTAAATAATGGGGAGAAATTAGCTATTGTTGGTCCCTCAGGTTCTGGCAAATCAACTATTTTAAAAATATTAGCAGGACTAATTTTACCTACCAAAGGAGAATTAAAAATATTTGGTGAGAAACAGATATATTTGAGATTAGATCAAAATAATCCTCCTGATGTAAGGCTAGTTTTTCAAAACCCAGCATTATTAGGATCATTAACTATTGAAGAAAATGTTGGTTTTCTTCTAAAAAAAAATAAAAATCTATCTAAAAAGTTAATCCATGAAATCGTATGTGAATGTTTAGCTGAGGTAGGATTATTTAATGTTGAGAATAAATTTCCAAATGAGTTAAGCGGAGGCATGCAAAAAAGAGTTAGTTTTGCTAGAGCTTTAATCTCAGATCAGACTCTGAATGCAAATAGTAAACCCTTATTACTTTTTGATGAACCAACAGCAGGTCTTGATCCAATTGCCTCATCAAGAATTGAAGATTTAATTAATAAAACAAATGATAAAGCAAAGGGATCATCTATTGTAGTTAGCCATGTTCTTAGTACTATAGAAAGGACTTCAGATAGAGTTTTAATGCTTTACGCAGGTAAATTTAGATGGGCAGGTTCGATAGATGAATTTAAAGAGAGTAATGATCCCTATGTATTTCAATTTAGACATGGGAAACTTGATGGTCCAATGCAACCCAAAGACTTTTAAAAATTATGCGTAGAAGTTTACGAGATTCAATAGTTGGATTTTCCTTATTAGGAGGAATCTTAATATTCACATTTTTTTCCTTTTGGCTAAGAGGAGTAAAATTATCTTCAAAAAATTGGTACCTGTTTGCTGAGTTCAACAACGCAAGTGGTTTATCAAAAAAGTCTCCAGTTACTTACAGAGGAATTTTAGTAGGATCAATTGAAGATATCTTATTTACTAATGAATCAATTAAAGCAAAAATAGTTTTAAATAATCCAGAAATTATTCTTCCAAGACCAGCATTTGCAAGAGTAGTAACGAATTCTTTTCTTGGAGGAGATGTCCAAGTGGCTTTAGAAACTAGTAATAAGACAATTCCTAAAAACATTGCAAAACCTACATCCGAAAAATGCGATCCCAAAATAATTATTTGTGAGGGAGATCTTATTACTGGTAAGCAACTTTCGAGCCTTTCAAATATAACCAACACATTAAGTCAACTTTTAAAAGAATCAAATCAAGAAAACTTAATTGAGAACATCGTTAACTCAATTGACCAATTTGATAGAACACAAGAAAATCTCGATGAATTAATTTATTTATCTAAAAAAGAAATTCTAAGAATTGAACCTTTAATAAAAGAAATTACAATTGCTGCTAATCATTTAAATAACATTTTATCTACTATCGACGATAAAGAAACCCTTAAAGACATTAAATTAACCATTAATGCTGTAAGTTCTATCTCAAGCAAACTAGATGATATGAGTGATGATTTTGAAAAATTAACAAAAGATAAGGAATTAACTAAATCTATAAGAGATTTGACTATTGGACTTTCAAAATTTCTTAACGAAATTTATCCATAAGTAATATCTAGAGTTCATTGATAGCATTTAAAGCCACGGCTGCTATCGCTTTATCTGTAGCCTTTGGCAGTTGAACATATTTCCCTTTAGCTGCCTCTGCTAATTCCTTACCAAAGCCGCTTGCAATAAATTTCCTCTCTGTATCAATTACTAAGAGTTTTATCCCAAGCATGGGATATTTTGCAGCGATATCAAGAACCTCTTGCTTTAAATTGACATTTTCATTAACTTTATCTTTATCTTTATCTTCAACCTCATTTTGTCCAAGAGATAATCCTAATGGTACATTCCCTCTCCCATCAGTAATCCCAACAACAATGACTTGACCTATGTCTCCTGTAGAGAGAGCATTTTTTGCTACTTTCGCTGATTGTGTTAATCCATGAGCCAAAGGGGATCCACCTCCACAAGGCATTGTTTCTAGCCTTCTTTTAGCAGCAGTTATAGATCTTGTTGGAGGTAAAAGAACTTCAGCCTGATTACCTCTAAAAGGAATAAGAGCCACTTCATCTCTATTCTCATATGCCTCAGTTAAAAGCCTTATTACTGCACCTTTAGCACTTTGCATTCTATTGAGAGCCATAGAGCCACTAGCATCAACCAGAAAAATAACTAAAGCTCCAGCCTTTTTTTGAAGAAGCTTTGCCCTAAAATCATTTTCTTCAATAACTATTGATTTATTAGGGTTCCTCAATCTTCTTGATTTTTGATAAGGGGCTGCAGCACGGAGAGTTGCATCTACCGCAATTCTTTTTACTTTACCTCTTGGAATAATAGGTTTTACATATCTGCCTCTACTATCACTAAATATCACTGATCTACTGCCGCTATTTCCAGCTTTCGCTTTAGCTGATGAAAAAAGCAACAAATCAGGATCTACCATACATGCCTCAGGATCCAATATGAATTCTTCAGGTATTTCAGGAGTTGATTCTTCCTCTCCGTCAGAATTATCTTCTTCTTGCTCTTGTTCTTGATTATCATCGTTTTCATTAGACTCAGGTTCAGAGTCATCATTATTTGATTGAGGTGGGGGAGGCGGACTCTGCTCTTCAGGAGGTGGCGGCTGGATATCATCGTCTTCAGGAGGTATTTGCATTGCTCGTGGAAGGATAACTAATCTTACTGCGACTTTAAGGTCCTCAGAATTTACATTCTCATCACCTCGAAGAGCTGCATTAGCTTTAGCTACTTTCACAGCAAATAATTCTGATCTATGCCCCTCTACACCTCCTCGAAGAGCCTCATTTACTAAATAGGTTATTTGCTCTTTTGTTATCTTGACGTCTTTTAGCCATTGCCTTGCCAAAATTAATTGAGTAGATAAATTATCAGATTCTTCAGACCATTTTTCTGAAAATTTAATATTATTTTCTGCGTGCGATAAAACAGATTTTGTAATCTCAACTCTTTGAGCATTATCAATAGATTGATCTGCGGAAAGCACGATGGCAAAACGATCTAAAACATGATCTCTTAAAGCACCTTCTTCAGGATTATAAGTTGCTATTAAAAGTGACTTACAAGGATGAGAAAGGCTTAAACCATCTCTTTCAATATTATTTTTCTCTCTTCCTGTGGCTTCAAGAATTAAATTTACAATACCATCATCTAATAAATTTATATCATCTACATAAAGAACACCTCTATGAGCCTCTGCTAAAATTCCAGGTTGAAAAACTTGTTCCCCCGTACTTAACGATGCAGCGACGTCAATTGATCCAACAAGCCTGTCTTCAGTTATGCCAATGGGAACCTGAATAAATGGAGCCTCTCTTACTTTTTTAGGAATTTCTTCAATTTGCTTCAAATAATCACTTCCAATTATCTCCTCCAATAATTTATCAGTACTAATATCCCATTCCTCTGGTTTATCTGGATCTAGGTTCCTACCAATAGGTCTTAATGTAGTTCCATTATTTTTCTCAGTTATCTTTTCCAGTATTAATTCATTATCTAATACCTCTATAGGAGGAAGTAAAGTATGTAAACCCCTAGCCAAAACTGACTTACCAGTACCTCTTCCGCCAGCAATAATTACTCCTCCTAAACTAGGATCAACTGCTGCCAAAAGTAAAGATAATTTCAACAAGCTATGACCTGTAATTGCGGCCAAAGGGAAAGCTCTAAAAGAATCCTTTGACTTCATTAAATCTTTTATTTCTCCTTTTTCTTTTAATTCGGGGTTCAAAATCACTTTAAAAATGCCTGATATAGAATTTATCCAATAACTTTGTTTTTTGTAGTGGAATTATCAAATCTTAATATCAAAAATGGACTATGTATATCCCTCGGAGCAAATATTGATAGTAAATTCGGAAGCCCTATTGAGTCACTATTAATTTGCAAACCAAAAATAGAGGAATTAATAAATGAGTGGGGGGATAGTTCCAACGAAAAAAAAGAAGAGAAAAGCAAATTTCATGCAAACTTTTTTTGGTCTTCAATTTATGAGACATTACCTCACGGTGTTGATAATGAGCAGCCAAATTATTTAAATACTCTATTACTTATAAAAAGTAATTCTTTCCCTAAACCATCAAATAAAAACGCGAAATTACTTTTAAAAGAGCTAAAAAAGTTAGAGAGATTTTTCGGACGAGAAGAGACGCCAAAAGGTAAGAAATGGCTATCAAGATGTCTCGATTTAGATATTCTTTGGTGGGAAGATTTTCATACGGTTGACGAGGAATTAACATTACCTCACCCCAGATTCACGAATCGGAATTTCGTTATTACACCACTTTCTGAAATCTTAAGTAGAAGCCAAAAAATCACAAAGTTTGATAACCCAAAATGGTCTATTAATTGATTTACAAAACCAAAAAATAACTGCTAGGCTATTTTTATTTAAAATTCATGGGCAACATAAACTTTTTAAAAAGATCCATTTTTAAAGAAAAAATATCTGAGTTAAAGTCAAAAAAATTTAGTTTCGAAATAAATAGAATTGAGCTTCCAAATGGACACGAAGGTGAATATGGATACATTAAGCATCCTGGGGCAGCATTAGCAGTACCTATTACAAAAGACAATAAAGTTATCATTCTTCGGCAATATAGATTTGCTGTTTCAAGGTATTTATTAGAATTTCCAGCAGGCACATTAGAAATAGGTGAAACACCTATTAATTCAATTCAAAGAGAAATACAAGAAGAAACTGGATTTAGTGCAAACAAATGGAATGAACTAGGAACTCTTGTTCCTGCTCCTGGTTATGCAGATGAAGAAATTTATTTATTTTTAGCGCGTGATTTGAGCAAACTAAATTCTGAGGTTAAAGGAGATTTAGATGAAGATATAGAAGTATTAATTTTAGATCCGAACGAACTAGATAATCTTATTTCTAGTGGCGATGAGATTCTTGACGCAAAAACTGTGACAGCTTGGTTTAGAGCTAAACAATTTTTAGATAAATCATGAATAAACCTAGAATACTTTTTTGGCATAGAAAGGATTTAAGAATATTTGACAATCAAGGTTTAATCAAAGCATTTTCATTATCAAATGCTATTACTTCAACTTACATATTTGATAAAAATTACCCACACGATTTCAATGCCAGTTCAAGAGCTTGGTTTCTAGGAAATTCGCTTCAAGAATTAGGAAATAATTGGGAAAAAATGGGTAGTAGATTAATCATGGAAGAAGGAGATCCAGTATTAATAATTCCTCAATTAGCAAAGAAAATAGATGCGAAATTTGTTTTTTGGAATAGATCAATTGAACCTTATGAGATTAATCGTGATTTAAAAATAAAAAAAAATTTAGAAGAACAAAATATTCAAGTTATTGAGACTTGGGATCACTTATTAGTAGAACCTTTAAAAATATTTTCCGGAAACAATAAACCTTATTCAGTTTATGGGCCTTTTTATAAAAACCTTAAATCAAACATGAATTTATTAGGTCCATATTACCAAGATAAAGTTGTTTTCCAGTTTAAAGATATAGATAATAAACTCAAACAAAATAAGACAATAAATTCATCTGATTCGGTTCTAGAGAAATTTATCAAAAATATCAAATTCCCTGGTTCGAATATTTGTCCATGTAAACCTGGAGAGAATGCTGCAGAAACATTATTAGAAAACTTCATTAACGAAAAAAAAATATATTCTTATAATTCTGCACGAGATTTTCCTTCCCATAATGGGACATCTTTTCTAAGTGCATCTCTCAGATTCGGCACCATTAGCATTAGAAAAATTTGGAACGCCACATTAAATTTAAATTCAGATTTTGCAAATCAAGGAAATTATCTATCAATTGAAACTTGGCAAAAAGAACTTGTTTGGCGTGAATTTTATCAACATTGCTTATTCCATTTCCCAGAGCTAGAGAAAGGTCCATATAGAAAAAAATGGGATGACTTTCCATGGCAAAACAATAATGAATGGTTTCAGCATTGGAGCAACGGAGAGACTGGAGTACCTATAATTGATGCTGCAATGCGTCAACTAAATAGTACTGGCTGGATGCATAACAGATGTAGGATGATAGTGGCTTCATTTCTGGTAAAAGATCTTATATGCAATTGGCAAATGGGCGAGAAAAAATTTATGGAGACTTTGGTTGATGGAGACTTAGCTGCAAATAATGGGGGATGGCAGTGGAGCGCCAGTAGCGGTATGGATCCAAAACCACTTAGAATATTTAATCCATATACTCAAGCAAAAAAATTTGATCCTATTTGCGAATATATAAAATATTGGATTCCTGAATTATCTAAAGTATCAAATTCAGAATTATTAAATGGGGAGATATCTAATTTAGAAAAAAATAATTATTCAAGCCCAATTGTCAATCACAACATACAACAAAGATTATTTAAATCACTTTATGCTGAAATTTGAATTTCCTCTATACAATTCTTTAAAACTTTATTTAAATTTTCTGCTACATAAACTTGCTCTTCATAAGAAATTTCAGGAAACATTGGAAGACTAAGAACTTCTGTACAAATTCTCTCTGTATTAATAAGTTTTGTTCTAGAAAAATTTTTATTTTTGTAAGCTATTTGTGCGTGTATTGGAATTGGATAATAAATAATTGAATTAATGCCTTTTTCAAAAAGTTGTTGTTTTACCAAATTCCTTAAGGAATAGTATTTTTTGCAATCAGTATCAAATAAATTTGAAAAATCTTCATTTAAAAAATATTTATCGTTTCTTAATTTGATTACAAATTGATTCCAAGAATGGGAAATTGAATCAGAGCTAATTTTTGGAAAACTAATAAATGGATTTTTTTCTAATAAATCAAGGTAATTATTAGCAATTTTTTGGCGATTATTAATCCACTTAGAAATATATTTAATTTTAATGTTTAATATGGCAGCTTGAATGGTATCAAGTCTGCTGTTATATCCAATTTGGGTATGATGATATCTTATTGGGCTGCCATGAACAGCCAGTTCTCTAATTTTTTTTGCAATCTTCTGATCTGAAGTTGTTACTGCTCCACCATCTCCAGCAGCCCCTAAATTTTTAGTAGGGAAAAAGCTAAAACAGCCTATATCGCCGATACTACCAACTTTAGAAGTTTCCCACATTGTGCATGTTGCCTGAGCACAATCTTCGATTACTTTTAAGTCATATTTCTTGGCCAAAGATTTTATTAAGGTCATATTCACTGCATTACCAAATAGATGAACTGGCATAATTGCCTTGGTATTAGAATTTATTTCTTGTTCTATTAGTTCAGTATTAATGAGATAAGTTTCTGGATCTATATCTACCAAAACAGGATTAGCACCAACTGCACTAATAGCCTCTGCAGTTGCAAAAAAGCTAAAAGATGAAGTAATAACTTCATCACCTACACCAATATCTAATGCGCGCAAAGCTAATACTAAAGCATCAGTTCCACTATTACATCCAATAGTATTTGCAACACCAATCAGACTTGAAAAACTCTCCTCAAATTTGGCAATTTCTTGTCCTCCAATATACTGGCCCCCTTTTAAAACTTTAGAAACCTCACTCTCAATTTCAGAGCCAATTTCTTGGAACTGCCTATTTAAAGTAAATGGAGGTATCTGCATAGTAAATATATTAACCCTAAACCATATTTCTATGGGTAAAAAAAATTTTTAATTCATTTAAACCAACTTGGTTCTTTACCAGGAGTCCATTTTATATTGCAACCTAAAGAAGGCATCTGATTTGAAGGATAAGAATTATCTTGATTCAAATCTTTTACAGCAGAGCGCAAATCTTTTCCAGATAGAGGGATATTATTACCTGGTCTACTATCGTCTAATTGGCCATGATAATACAATAAAAAATCACCATCTCCTTCATTTGAAAAAAGATAAAAATCTGGGGTGCAAGCCGCTTTTAATTTCTTAGCAAAATTTTGATTTTCATCATATAGATAAGGAAAACTCCATCCCTGCGTTTGTGCTTGTAATCTCAAATTTTTAGGAGAATCTGAAGGATGAGTAACAATATCATTACTAGAAATTGCAACTGTTTGAACTGTATTTTCAATTTCTTTACTTAAGGTGCAAATTTGATTCTCAATATATTTAACAAATGGGCAATGGGCACAAATAAACATTAAAAGTAAATGCCGATTATCTAGATTATGAGAATTAAAATATTCATTTTCTGAAGAATTAGCATTTAACATTTCGAAATTCGGTAATTGAAAACCCAACTCCAAAACCATAGAATTTGTTTTTACCATGTTCAAGTTGAAAATTCTTTGATATTTGAAAATTATTGTATATTTTGCAGTAATCCGTAAAGATAGGTACTTTTATATAGGAGAATAATAGAAATTATAAACAAAATGCTTCTAAATCTAACTGGCAAAAAAATTCTTGTTACGGGAATTGCCAACAATCGTTCAATAGCATGGGGTATCGCTCAACAACTTTCAAAAGCTGGCGCAGAACTTGGGATCACATATTTGCCTGATGATAAGGGAAGATTCGAGTCTAAAGTTAGAGAACTAACTGAACCTTTAAACCCATCGTTATTTTTGCCTCTTGATGTTCAAAATCCAGCTCAAATTGAAGAAATCTTTAAAAATATAAAAGACAATTGGGGGCAAATTGACGGATTAGTTCACTGCCTAGCATTTGCAGGACGCGATGAATTGATTGGAGATTATAGTGCTACCACTTCAGAGGGTTTTGATAGGGCTCTTAATATAAGTGCGTATTCGTTAGCACCTTTATGTAAAGCAGCAAAACCACTTTTTAGTGATGGTGCTGGAGTTGTCTCATTAACTTATTTAGGTTCAGAAAGGGCGATTCCTAACTATAACGTGATGGGAGTTGCTAAAGCAGCTTTAGAAGCTTCAGTAAGATATCTTTCTGCAGAACTTGGTCCCGAAAACCAAGTCAGAGTTAACGCAATAAGTGCTGGGCCTATAAGAACACTTGCGAGTTCTGCTATAGGTGGCATTTTAGATATGATTCACAATGTTGAAGAAAAGGCTCCTTTACGCAGAACAGTCACGCAAACAGAAGTAGGTAATACAGCTGCTTTTTTATTAAGTGATCTCTCTAGCGGCATTTCAGGCCAAACAATTTATGTTGATGCGGGTTACTGCATTAATGGAATGTAAACTAAGTTTTTTGCATAAAAATGTCATCTCTAAGGCAATCTGAAATAAAAAGAAAAACGAATGAAACAGATATTTCTGTATTTATAAACTTAGATGGAAATGGAATTTCTGAGATTGATACTGGGATACCATTCTTAGATCATATGCTTCATCAAATATCCAGTCATGGTTTGTTCGATTTAAAAATAAAAGCAATTGGAGATACCCATATTGATGATCATCATACAAATGAAGATGTAGGAATCGCATTAGGCAAAGCATTTTCGAAAGCCTTGGGAGAAAGAAAAGGAATAAGCAGATTTGGACATTTCTTTGCCCCATTAGATGAAGCATTAGTTCAAGTCACTTTAGACTGCTCTGGTAGACCGCATCTATCTTATGATCTTCAATTAAAAGCCCCTAGAATAGGAAATTATGATACTGAACTAGTAAGAGAGTTTTTTATTGCCTTTGTAAATAACAGCGGTATTACTCTGCATATTAATCAAATACGAGGAAGTAATTCACATCACATAGTTGAAGCGTGCTTTAAAGCTTTTTCAAGAGCAATGAGAATGGCTACCGAGATAGATCCAAGAAGATCTGATTCAATTCCAAGCAGTAAAGGAATGTTAGAAAAACAATAAAATAGGAATTTTTTCGAATCAGCCACAATTCAGTTGATTTTTGGCGAAGATAGATAAAGCGATTATTTTGTTGTGACTAATTTACAAGATAAAAAAATTAATAAATTTAATATTTTTAAAAAAGAAGATTGGTCAAGTGCTTATCAAAATGTAGAAAAGGAGCTAACTAAAGAGCCTTTAAAAATTAGCAAAGGTAATAATATTAAAAATTTAAATGGAACATTATTAAGAAATGGACCAGGAATATTAGAGAGAGGTGGACAATGGGTTCATCATCCATTTGATGGTGATGGGATGATAACATCCATAAAATTCGAAAATGGCCAGCCATTCTTAACAAATAGATTTGTTAAAACTAAAGGCTATTTGGAAGAAGAAAAAATTGATAAATTTATTTATAGAGGTGTTTTTGGAACACAAAAAAATGGAGGAATTTTAAATAATGCATTAGATCTAAAATTCAAGAATATCGCTAATACACATGTCATTAAATTAGGAGATAAAATTCTGGCATTATGGGAAGCAGCAGGTCCACATGCAATGGATCCTGACAGTCTTGAAACTATTGGTTTAACAACATTAAAAGGAGTACTCAAGCCTAACGAAGCATTCAGTGCTCATCCCAAAACAGACCTAAACTCAAATGCATCTTCAGAACTTTTAGTCACTTTTGGAGTACAAACCGGGCCAAAAAGTACTATTAGATTAATGGAATTTGATAATGCTGGTAAAAATTCTGGAGAGCTCATTTTTGACAGAAAAGATACCTTTAACGGCTTTGCATTCCTTCATGATTTCGCAATTACAACAAATTGGGCAATATTTTTACAGAATGCTATTGATTTCAATCCTCTTCCATTTGTAATGGGTCAAAGAGGAGCCGCACAATGTCTAAAGTCAAACCCAAATAAAAAGGCAAAGTTTTTTATCATCCCCAGAGAAAGTGGATTATTTAGAGGACAGCCTCCTTTAACAATAGATGCTCCAGAAGGATTCGTTTTTCATCATGTAAACGCATTTGAAAAAGATTCCAAAATCGTATTAGATAGTATTTTTTATGATGATTTCCCATCAGTTGGTCCAGACGAGAATTTTAGGGATATTGACTTTGATAAATATCCAGAAGGAAAACTGAAAAGATCAATTATCGATCTAAAGACAAAAACTTGTGAACTTGAAACTTTCAGTGAACAATGCTGTGAATTTGCTGTAGTTAATCCTAAAAACTTAGGATTAAAAGCAACTTTTAGTTGGATGGCAAGCACTTCTAAAAAGCTGGGGAACGCTCCACTTCAAGCAATAAAAAAAATAAATTTAACTTCTAAGGAAGAGATTTTTTGGTCAGCAGGTCCAAGTGGATTTGTTAGTGAACCAATTATGGTGCCATTAGAAAACTCTTCAAAAGAAGATGAGGGATTTTTATTTATACTTCTATGGAACGGAGAAAGAAGAGGAAGCGATTTAGTGATACTAGACGCAAAAGACTTAAAAGAATTAGCTGTTTATGAATTACCCATTTCAATTCCTCATGGCCTTCATGGATCTTGGGTTAATTGAATTTAGGAAAAAATTTCAATTAAATCTGGAATAATTTTTTTTAATGCTTTACCTCTATGACTACAAGAGTCTTTAATATCATTATTCATTTCTGCGAAAGTTAATCTCGTAGAAATCTCCTCAAAAATTGGGTCATACCCAAAACCACTTTTTCCTCTGGGGTTTAAAATAATATTGCCATGACATTTGGCCTCAGATTCAATAATCACTTCACCATTTGGGGAACAAACACAAATATTAGCAATAAAGAAGGCACTTCTATTTTGAACTCCATCAAGTTCTCTCAAAACTCTTTCAATTCTCTTCTGATCATTTTCTGCATATCTAGATGAGTAAATGCCAGGCTTACCACCTAATGCTTCAATACAAATTCCTGAATCATCTGCTATTGAAAAATTATTCGTTTTTCTCGAAACTTCACTTGCTTTTTTAATTGCATTATCTCTAAATGTCAGTCCATCCTCTTCAACTTCTAATGATTCTTGCTGGAGTAACAATTTACAATTAACTCCAGCAAGCAATTTTTTATATTCTTCAATTTTACCTTTATTCTTACTCGCTAAAAATAAATTTTTCATCCTTATTTTCCTGCCAAATTTATAAATTCTTCACCCCACTCTAATACCTCAATTAGATAAGATTCTTTTGGTGCTTCACAATATAACCTTAAAAGAGGTTCCGTTCCTGAAAACCTAAAAAGAAGCCAAAAATTTTTATCAATTCTCAACTTTATTCCATCAATCTTTGAGATACTTTTTAACTTGTGATTATTAATATTCTCAGGAATATTATCTATGATAAATTCTTTTACGTTATTTTTTTCTGACTGATTTGGAAATTTAATATCAATTCTTTTATAAAAACTTGGCCCAAAATCTTCTTGAATTTCATCTAAGGTTTCATATAAATATTGAGATTTTTCAGCAATTCCATTTAATAAAACCATCGCTGCATATAGAGCATCTCTTTCAGGCATAAAGTCACCAAAACCAACTCCACCAGATTCCTCTCCTCCAATAAATATTTTTTCTTTAATCATTTTTTCAGCAATATATTTAAAGCCAACTGGAAGTTCAAAAACATCTCTATTTTGACTCTCTGATATATTTTTTATAATATCTGAACCACTAACAGTCTTTAAAACTGGATAAGAATTATTTTTAATTTCGCCCAAATAGCTAATAAAGTATGGGAGTAAATCTTGAGTACTACAGTATCTTCCTTTTTCATCAATTGCCGCAATTCTATCACCATCACCATCAAATATAATTCCTAAAGTTTTCACTTCATTTGTTGAATTTTTCATTAGTGTTTGTTTTAAATCATCTGCATAATTCAAAAGAGGTTCAGGAGGTTTTCCTCCAAAAAAAGGATCGGCATCTTTCCTAATTTCTGAAATAACTTCTAAATCATTAGAAGCAAAAATCTCATCCATACAATTTGCAGCAGAACCATGCATAGAATCTACAAAAATTCTCAATTTCATTTTTTTCAATCTATTGGAAATAAAGTCAATATCAAAAAGGGATTTAATTCTATCTAAATGAAATTTCTTAATATCTACCAATTGATTAACACCATCTATTTTTTCAATTAAATTTCCAAGCATTAATCTTTTTTCAACTTCACTTGTAAAATATTCGTCAACAGAACATCCATTAAAGCTCTTTATTTTGAGACCTAGCCAATTATATGGATTATGACTTGCTGTAATTACTAAAGCTCCAAGACAACCCACTTCTTTGGCATAGAAACTACATGAGGGTGTTGTAACAAAGCTATCAGATAAGATTGGTTCTAAACCACATCCTCTTACAAAAGGCACTATTTGCTTAGCAAATTCACAAGCCATAAATCTACGATCATATCCAATAATAATTTTCTTTGAATTAACTTCTTTATAGTATTGATAATGCAACTCCTGGGATGCAGCAACTACAACTCTTGAAAGATTGGATAAATTAAAATCAAATCCAATAATTCCTCTCCACCCATCAGTTCCAAATTTTACCTTATCTAATTTATCAGCTGTCAAATTTAAAATTTCCTTGATTTCTTCTAATTACCTATACTAATTTATATGAGTAAATTTTAAAACCGCCCTTAAAAATAATTTGAATTCTCTTCATTTAAAAAGTTTTACAAGATGCAAAAGAAAAGCATGGCTAGATTTTAAGGGTAAAAAATCTTCTGAAGTTTGGTCTCCCCATAAAGCTATAGATAAAATTAATCAGTTTAAAATTTTCTCTGAATTTTGTAATAGTGAAATATATACAGGATTAAAAGCCTGTGAAAATGGTTATCAAGGAGTAATTGGATTAAAAATAAAAGGAAATCTTTTCCAAAATATTAACGCAGAGATACGTCCACAATTACTTGTAAAGACTAAAGGTAAAAGTAAATGGGGGCAATATAAATATTTACCTGCTGTTTATAAATTAGGCCGCAAAACCACAAAAGAACATTTATTCGACTTAGCTTTTAGTTCTATGCTGTTGGAATCTTTTCAAGAATCTAAAATTGAGAAAGGATTAGTAATTTCAAGTTTTAATAAAAAAGTTAATGTTGAAGAAATTTATTTAAATAAAAAATTAAGAAAAAAAGTTTTGAATGTTTTATTAACTTTGAATGAATGCTTGGAAGGGTTTATGCCAGAAATAACTCAAGATAGAAAAAAATGTACTATTTGTTCATGGCAAAAATTTTGTGACAAAGAAGCTAAAGAAAATGGATATCTAACAGATATAGATGGAATAGGATCCAAAACGGCATCATTACTCATAACAAATGGAATATCTGATACAAAAACATTAGCTTCGTATAGCGAAAAACAACTTGGAGAAAAATTATCTAAATTCAACGATCAAAAGTATGAAAAAGCGTCCTTATTTGTAAAGCAAGCACAAGCTTATATTTCTGGGGAACCATATCGCATTTCCAATAAAAATGATAATAAAGATCTACTAGAAAAAACATATTCAGGATTTTATATATTTGATATTGAGTCAAATCCAGATGATAAGCATGACTTTTTATATGGTTTTTTAAAAATAAATAATTTGTTTACAAAAAAAGAAGATCTTCTTTATGAACCAATTTTGGATCTCAAAAACAATAAAGGAGAATCTTACAGGAAAATTATTGAAATACTTTGTTCACAGAAGGAATGGCCAATTTTACATTACGGAGAAACTGAAAAGATAGCAATAATTAATATTACTAAAAACCTAAATTTTAGTTTTGAAGAAATTGATTCACTTTCCTCAAGATTTATTGACTTACATACATTAATAAGAAAGTCTTGGATATTACCACTAAAAAACTATGGCTTAAAAACTGTTTCTAGTTGGCTTGGATTTGAATGGATGCAGAAAAATGTAAGTGGATCGAAAGCCCTTTATTGGTGGATTCAATATCAAATTACAGAAAACGAAATATTTTTAAAAAAAATTATCCAATATAACAAAGATGATTGTTTGGCTACTCTACAAATTGCAAAATATTTAATCAAAAATCAATTAAAGAAAAATTGATCCTACAGATTTATTAATAATAATTTTTCCAAAAATTTCTGAAAAAAAATAACTTCCTTCCTCTAAATATTTTCTTTTTATCATTGCTAAACCTTTTATTTGAGAATCTGATTTAAAAAAACTAGTTATTTTGCCTACAGAAATATCCTTGGCAGAATTTATATATAAATTTTTATCTTCAACGTCTAAATTCAAATTAGATTCAAATGATTTCCAAATTCTTATTTCTTGTTTTAAAGAAGAAACATTTTTTATTTTTGACATTGTTTCTTGTCCTAAATAACAACCTTTATTAAAATCTATAAGATCTTGCAATCCAAGCTCAAGAGGATTATTTTTTCCGTTTATTTCCATTTCTAATGAGGGTATTGCCTGATTAATCTTCCAAAGTTTTAAATCATTGGGATTTAGTAAATTTAGTTTATTTTTATATATTTCAAATTCTTTATCTTCTATTTTGAAGAAAATAGGCTTGTGAGTTCTCCATGAACTAGATTCATCAATTTCCTGAATTCTATTTATCAAGAAAGGTTCACTTAGAAGTACATCGTCCGCTGGAAAAATTATTTGATTAAAGTAATCAATTATTTCATTAGTGTTACCCACCAAGATAATTACTTCTAAGTTTCTTTCAAAAAAAATAATTTCAATTAATGACCTTAGAACTCCATTTGGAGTTAACCAACAAGTTTTGATAACTTTATTTTCTGAATCAAGAATATTACCAGTTGTTATTCCATTCAAAAATTTTCTGGCATCTTTTCCAGTAATAGAAATGCAATCAAATTTTTCAAGCCAAAACTTTTTTTTAATATCTTGCATTTTGAAATAATTATAAAAAGTCTTTTATTGTAAAAAGACTCTTTAATTTAACATTTTCATCTTCAAGAGCTTCTAATCCCCCTTCTTGCCTATCAACTATAGACAAAACTTCCTCAACAACATAATTATTTTCGCGTAACTTTTTTATAGCTTTTATAACTGAACCAGCAGTTGTAACCACATCCTCTAAAACAGTTACCAAAGTTCCTTCTTCTAATGTAGGGCCCTCTATTCCAGCTTTAGTACCGTATTGTTTTATTTCTTTCCGAATTATTAAACCATCAAGGTATAGGCCATGCAAAGCTGCTTTGACAATTAATCCACTTACTATAGGGTCTGCACCTAATGTCAGTCCTGCTACAGCTTTTGACCTTGAGTCCTTTAACTCTAAAAATAAATCACTTATTAAGTTTAAGCCTTCGCCATTTAATGAAACTGGTTTACAGTTCAAGTAATGACTGCTTTTTTTTCCTGAAGATAAAGTGAAGTTTCCTTTCTTGTAAGATTTATCAATTAACTGTTTTAATAATTTTGCTTTATTTAAATCATACTTATCCGAGAATTTGGCCATTAGTAAAAGTTAAATTTATATTTAAAGATTAGAAGAAAAAAAAGAAATCTCACAAAAACTTCCTAATGAGGTGTTTTTTGAAATATTATTTTTATATTGTATATTGAAATTCAATGTAATTAAAATTACATAAATTCCCTTGGGGGTGTAGCAATCTGGTGAATGCACCAAACTCATAATTTGGCTAAGGCGAGTTCGATCCTCGCCACCCCCATTATTCATTTGTCATTGAATGAAAATAACTCTACTTTTATTTCTTTTATTTTTACCAGCTTTTTTCGCAGCGAGTGAACTCTCTTTTTTATTAATTAGGCCCAGTAAAGTTTTAAGACTAATAGAAGAAAAAAAGAAAGGAGCATTTTCAATTTTAAAAATTCAAAAACGCTTTAGATCGTCATTAATTGCTTCTCAATTTGGAGTAACAATTTCATTAATTGCAATTGGATGGCTCAGCAATAACCTGGCTAATGATTTTTGGAAAAGCAATATTTTGTCAAATAGATTTTATGATCTTCTATTATTTTTATTTATTGTTTTAGTTGTTACTCTTGTTTCTGGACTAATTCCAAAAGCTTTAGTAATTAACAATCCAGAATCTGCCGCATTAAAGTTAACCACAATATTCGATGCCGTAAGAAAAGGTATGAATCCTATAGTTAAGACAATAGAATTCTTTGCTAGCGCGTGTTTAGGCTTGTTCAATTTAAACAACAAATGGGATTCTTTAAACTCGGGTTTATCCGCAGGAGAATTAGAAACTCTTATAGAAACAGATAATGTAACAGGTTTAAAACCAGATGAGAAAAATATTCTTGAAGGAGTTTTTGCTTTAAAAGATACACAAGTTAAAGAAGTAATGATTCCAAGATCTGAAATGGTAACTTTGCCAAAAAATATAACCTTTTCAGAACTTATGAAACAAGTTGATAAAACTCGCCATGCTCGCTTCTTTGTGATTGGTGAGTCTTTAGATGATGTATTAGGTGTATTAGATTTACGTTATCTAGCTAAGCCAATTTCAAAAGGTGAAATGGAAGCCAATACATTGTTAGAGCCTTTCATTTTACCAGTGACAAAAATTATAGAAACATGTTCTTTAGCAGAAATATTTCCAATAGTAAGAGACTATAATCCTTTCTTGCTAGTAGTTGATGAACACGGTGGAACAGAGGGGCTCATAACTGCAGCTGATCTAAATGGCGAAATAGTTGGAGAAGAAATGCTCAATAATAGAATTTATTCAGACATGAGAATGTTAGATAATTTGTCTAAAACTTGGTCAATAGCTGGAAAATCAGAAATAATTGATATAAATAAGAAGTTAGGATGTTTCATTCCAGAAGGAGCAGATTATCATACTCTTGCTGGATTTCTGCTAGAAAAATTTCAAATGGTTCCAAAAATTGGGGACGTTTTAGATTTTAACAACATTAAATTTGAAGTTATTTCTATGTCAGGTCCAAAAATTGATCGTGTTAAAATAATCCTTCCCAAAAGCTAAATTTGGCTCTCCATGGAGGATAATGATAATAAATACATGGATTTAAAAATTATGAAACCAACCTCATCACCCGTAAAGGTTGGAGTCATAGGTATAGGTAACATGGGCTGGCATCATGCTCGAGTACTAAGTTTACTCAAAGATGCAAATCTCATTGGAGTAGCAGATCCAAATGAAGAGAGAGGTGAATTAGCTATTGAACAATTTCAATGTGAATGGTTCAAAGACTATAAGGACTTAATTCCAAAAGTTGATGCCATTTGTATCGCTGTTCCGACACTACTTCATCATAAGGTAGGACTAGATTGTCTAAATGGAGGTACTAACGTTCTCATTGAAAAACCAATTGCAGCTAATGAGTTGGAGGCAAAATCTTTAATAGAGGCCGCTAATGCAAGTAAATGTCTATTACAAGTTGGGCATATTGAAAGATTTAATCCTGCTTTTAGAGAATTAAATAAAATAGTAAATAATGAAGAAATTGTCGTTTTAGAAGCAAGAAGGCATAGTCCTCATGCAGATAGAGCAAATGATGTATCTGTAGTAATGGATTTAATGATTCATGACATTGATCTTATTTTAGAGCTTGTAAACTCAAAAATACAAAAATTAGCAGCTGTTGGAGGAAGGAATAGCGAAGGATTAATAGATTATGTTAATGCTACTTTGGTTTTTAAAAATAATGTTATTGCAAGCTTAACTGCTAGCAAAATGAGTCATAAAAAAATTAGAAATTTAAGTGCTCACTGCCAAAATGGACTAGTAGAAACTGATTTCTTAAATCACTCTTTACAAATCCATAGAAAATCTCATGAATCATACACGGCAGAGCATGGAGAATTAGTTTATAGAAATGATGGATATGTCGAAGAAGTTAGCACAACCTCCATTGAACCTCTCTATGCAGAACTGGAGCATTTTCTTAAATGCGTTCAGGGTAAAGAAATGCCCGAGGTAGATGGTGAGCAAGCCTCAAGAGCATTAAAAATTGCTGATTTTATAGAAAGTGCTGTAGATAATTCTGGAGATGCGATTTTACTCGAAAATCCTTTCTAATACTAACAATCTAAACTAAAAGAATTTTATTTAAATCCAACTGCAGCTTGCCAAACAAATACCAATAAAAAGAAAAATAAAGGAATAAGTGGAAGAACATCAACAGTTGGAGCAAAAGCCTTGTAAGCCTCTGGCAATTCAGCGAATGTATTAAATAGAGTGAGCACCTTTTTTAATAATTTAATTAATTATGATAAGACGTTACCACGTATGGTGAGCAATAGAGGATGTTTTCCAAGGAGCGAAATCATTTGTAAAACAATTATCTCTAATTGCAGTAGAAATTGCATTGGTAAATCTTATTAAGTGAGCAATATTATGCAAACTTATGAGGGTTAGGCCTAAAATTTCGTCATTTCTAATTAGATGATGCAAATATGCTCGAGAATAGGATTTACAGGTCTCACATTTACAAGTTTTGTCAATAGGAGAAAAGTCATTTTTAAATCGAGCATTTCGCAAATTCAATCTTTCATCATTAAAAAATGCAGTCCCATGTCTTCCTAGTCTTGTAGGCAAAACACAGTCAAATATATCGAACCCATTAGCCACAGCTAAAGAAATTTCTCTTAAAGAGCCAATTCCCATTAAATATCTTGGTTTATTTATTGGTAAGAATTTCGGGACGTAATTAATTACACTGTGTATTTCTTCGACTGCCTCACCAACACTTACACCTCCCACTGCTATGCCAGGCAGATCAAAAGAACTTGTATATTTTGCGCTATATTCTCTCAATCTCGGATACTTACCACCTTGAACTATGCCGAATAATGCTTGATTGGATTTCTGATGAGTCTCAACACATTTTTGCAACCATGAATGAGTTCTTTGTAAAGAGTCCTCAATATCATTTTCGTTAGCTGTATGCGGAGGACAATGATCAAAAGCCATCGCAACATCCGATCCAAGATCCATTTGAATCTGTATTACTTTTTCAGGTGATAAAAATACATGACTTCCATCTCTTGGATTTTTAAATTCCACACCTTTATCAGAAATATTATTTAATTTGGCCAAACTGAAAACTTGATATCCTCCTGAATCAGTAAGAATAGGCTTAGGCCAATTCATGAACTTATGTATTCCGCCAGATTCTTTAACTAGTTTTTCTCCCGGTTGTAAATGAAGATGAAAGGTATTGGAGAGAATCATTTCTGACCCTGTAGAGGTTAATTGCTTAGAAGAAATCCCTTTTACCGTTGCCAAAGTACCTACAGGCATAAATTTTGGTGTATTTACCTGACCATTTGGTGTATGAAAAATACCAGTTCTTGCCCCTGTGTTAATGCAATTCGATGTAATTTCAAATTCAAACACGATAATTTATAAAATTTTTTGATCCTTTTTAATTAATCTACCCTATTATTTAATACTGAATCTATTTTTATCTCATCAAAAAATATTTAATAAAAAATTTGGCAGGATCTTGGATTTTCTATACGACATTTCCAAAGATACCTTTAATTAATCCCGAATTTAAAAATATTGCACAATTTGCGCCGCCTTTGGGATTTTTTATTGGAACAATACAGAGTTATATTTTTCTTTTTTTAAAAACAAACTCTTGGTCAATTTATGCATCTACATTAATTTGCTTGGCTTCAGGATATTTGATTACTGGTGGTCTACACATTGATGGTTTAATGGATACTTTCGATGGTATTTTTGCGGGTAAAAAGAAGCGTTTAAAAGCCATGAAAGACAGTAAAGTTGGCTCCTTTGGGGTTCAAGCTTTAGTTTTTATAACTTTAATTCAAATTGCTTGCATACTAAAAATTCAAAACCTAATAATTTTTGTTTTACCTATATGCTTATTTTGGGGAAGATTTTCAAATTTATTTTTTATAGAAAAGTTTGAATATATGAGTTATAAGAAAAAGTCTATAAGTCACAAAAAGTTTTGGAATGGATTTAAAAAAGAATCTTTGATCTCTATAATTTTTCTTTTAATTTTCACTGCATACCAATTAGTTTCAATTACATCCCAAGCAATATTAATTAAATTTTTAATTCTTATTTTTGTTGGTATTTTTCTAAGCTATTCTATCCCATACATACTGGGTAAAAAAATTGGAGGCTTCAATGGAGATGCCTGCGGTGCAAGTGTTGTACTAGTTGAAACTGCAATGTTGTTTACGCATGCAATTCTTTTATAGGTAGTTCTAAATAGAAAATATTTTTCTTCTTGAGATTTTTTAATTTCTCAATATTATCAATTGAGTTATTTTCCAGCAATCTTAATTCTCCTCCAATTTGTTTTGCTAATTTCCTCGCTAAAAAAAGGCCCACACCAGTGCCGTCTTTCTTCTTAGCGGCAGATCCTCTAAAACCTTTTTCAAAAATTTGCTCTTTTTCATTTTTGGTTATTTTTTTTCCATCATCAAATATACAAAGTCCTTTATTCGTAATTGTAATTCCAATCTCAGCATCTTTTTGGGCATATTTAAAAGCATTTTCTAATAAATTGGCCACAATTTCAGCAATTACAGCATATTTTGCCTTTAATGGCGATAATGTCCAATCTGGCCAAAGAGAAGGTTCAGTCCAATCTCTATTCTCTAAGTTCGCATTAGCCTTGCCCCTCTCTAAAATTGGCCTCAATAAGCTCTGAACGGTCATTACCTTTTTATTATCTAGATTTGGTGGCAATAATAATCTTTCTTCTCCAATTTCCAATGGTAGTTGAATAGGTGAATTTAATTGAGTAAAAGAGTCCATATATTGATTAATTTGCTTTTGCTCAATTATCATGCGTTCTACTATCTCAATAGAGTCATCATCTGAACCAAGTCTTTTTATTAGTAATTTTGCATATGTCCTAAGAGCAGCCAATGGATTCCTTAATTGATGGATTATGACATTGACCTGATTCTTCAAATAATTGATTTCTTCATTTTTATTTTGACGTTCTAATTCGATAGATACGCATTTAGCTAAAGATATTGAAAGCGCTTTTAATCTGGAATCAAGTGATACTGGCCAATTCGCCTCTTTTAAATCAGTTTCTACCCTTAGGACACCCAGTAGAATATCGTTTTCTTGAAGCGGGTACCATCTTCTATTAGGAGATGAAACTTTTAGTGAAGGATCATCTTCTATTGATAATAGAAGCCTATCAATTTGTGGCCATTGACCAATTATTTCAAAAGATGCTTTAGCTCCTTGCTTAGCTGAAGCAAGATACATAACTAAATTAGTCACTCCCATTGAGCAGCCAAAACTCTCTAGCTGTTTTATGATTAATTCTTCAAATTTTTTTGAAATATTCATAATTAATAAATTTTTGAGAATTTTTTTAAAAAAAAACTTGAAAAAGGGCTTGTAAAATATGAAAAAAGTATTAAGATATATAAAGAGGTCTGACTTTAGCCAGCCTTAAATATGAATATTTAATCATATTTTAAGCTACATCAGGGGTTGATGGGTCCTCTATGTAATTTGAAGTGAATTTAAAATCACATATATAAGATTAGTAAAAATAAATTCCACTAATCTCATTAATAATTTCGGGAGTACCAATCAATGTCAAAAAAAAGAAAAAGAATCAGCAGAAGACGATTGGCTGGCCAAAGAGTAATGGCACATGTACCCATATATCATATCGAAACTGGCAAACATAAACCAGTTACAGCAGCAAGAAGATTCATAGCTGAAAATGGTCTATCTGCGCCTTCAGTTTTCAATGTCAGAAGAAATGAACATACCACTGATAGGTTTTTTTGGGGTGAAAAAGGGTTATTTAGCGCCCAATATGCTGAAGAAAATCATTTTCTATTCCCATCACTAAAAGTTGTAGTTGAAGGAATTGGTGAAGAAAAAATATTTGAAGGTTTGGAACTTACTGCAGATGATTGGGAAGAGATTGAAGAATACGAATATGCATTTGTTTAAAAAATAATACTTATATTTGAACTTATAAAATTAATTAAATTTGAATCTATTTGATGAAATCCATCGAATTCTAATAATTCACAAAATTTAGAAGACTTACTTTTTACCATCTCATAAATAGTCCTAGAAGCATCTATGGGCACAACGTCATCATTTATTCCATGACTAATAATCAATGGCGAGCATTTTTCTCCAGGGTTCCAGTTGGGGTGAGGGTAACCACTACAAGCAACAATTAATCCAAAATTTAATTTAAATCCTACATCAATTGCCATTGCCGCCCCCTGAGAGAAACCCAATAAAATTGTTTTTCTTAGTGGAATGTGATTAGTATCAAATTTTTTTAATGTAACCAAAAGCTTATTTACTTCAACCTCAGCTCCATTCCAATCATGTGGGTATAATCCATACCACTGTCTTCCCTGACCACTTGGATGTAATCCAGGAGCCCTCAAAGAAATTACCTCAAAATCAAGATTTATTTTTTCAGTCATCTCCTTTCCAAATGTTAAAAGATCATCCGAATCAGCTCCCCAACCATGCATCAAAATAATTCTATGAGTTGCAGTTTGAGAGCTAATCGAGACAAATTCATGATCGATAGCATATTTCATGTTTATATTCTTAAGTAAGTAAACTTTCCCATAATGTCACCACTAGCTTTAATAAGTGTTTCTGATAAAAAAAATATAATCCCATTTTGTATGGAACTGGTAGAAAAATTTAATTATAAAATTCTATCAAGTGGAGGAACTGCCAAATATCTAATAGAGGCAAAAATTCCAGTTATTAAAGTTGCAGATTTTACTAATTCTCCAGAAATTCTTGGAGGAAGAGTTAAAACTTTACATCCAAAAATACACGGGGGGATATTAGCTAAAAGAACTGACGAGGAACATAAGAGAGATATAGAAGCTAACAATCTTAGTTTAATTGACTTAGTTGTTGTCAATTTATATCCTTTTAAAAAAACTGTAGATCAAGGAGCTAAATGGGAAGATGCTATTGAAAATATTGATATTGGAGGGCCATCAATGATTCGTTCAGCAGCTAAAAATCATAAAGACGTTTCCGTTTTAGTAGATCCTAGTCAGTATCAAAATTTTCTTGAAGAAAGCAAAAAAGGTAAATTAAAAGAGTCATATAAAGCAAAATTAGCACTTGAAGCTTTTCAACATACAGCAGATTATGACACTGCAATATCTAATTGGATAAGCAAAGAACGAGGTTTACAATCTTCCAAATATATTGAATCTTATCCACTAATCAAAACCTTAAGATATGGGGAGAATCCTCATCAAAAAGCTTTCTGGTATGGTTTAAGTAACATGGGATGGAACGCAGCAGAACAATTACAAGGTAAAGATTTAAGTTATAACAATCTATTGGATCTTGAGTCGGCACTTTCAACAGTTTTAGAATTTGGCTACAAAGAAAAAGATGAACTTACAACCGACACATTTGCTTCTGTTATCCTAAAACACAATAATCCTTGTGGTGCCTCTATAAGTAATTCAGCTTCTCAAGCATTTTTGAACGCTTTGGAGTGCGACTCAGTTAGTGCATTTGGAGGGATTGTTGCTTTTAATTCTAATGTTGATAGTGAGACTGCAATTCACCTCAAAAATATTTTCTTAGAATGTGTCGTCGCTCCATCTTTTGATGAGGAAGCTTTAGAAATTTTAAAAGTTAAAAAGAATTTAAGAATTTTAAAGTTTTCAAAAGATCAACTGCCAAAAAAGAGTCAAACTTCTACTAAATCAATAATGGGAGGATTATTAGTTCAAGATACTGACGATAGTAAAGAAAAGACTGAAAGTTGGATTTCAGTAACTAATAAAAATCCAAGTAATCAAATTCAATTAGATCTAAATTTTGGATGGAAAATTTGTAAACACGTAAAATCTAATGCCATTGTTATTGCTAAAGACCAAAAAACTATTGGTATTGGAGCTGGTCAAATGAATAGAGTTGGAGCTGCAAAAATTGCGTTAAAAGCAGCTGGGAGGTTATGTTCTGATGCTGTCTTAGCAAGCGATGGTTTTTTCCCATTTGCAGATACTGTAGAACTTGCAAATGAATACGGGATAAAAGCTATTATTCAACCTGGTGGAAGTCTAAGAGACCAAGAAAGTATTGATATGTGTAATTCAAAAGGAATATCTATGGTATTTACACAAAAAAGGCATTTCTTACATTAGCTAAGTTGATTTTGGATAATATGTAATCTTGTTGGTTTTTCTGAACAAAGAGAGTCTTCCTGGACCTGCGCATAGAAAGTAAAGAGAAATAGCCCCATATATAAAAGACAATTCAAAAGCATAATTATGACCCTCAACCACTGCTAGAGGAAAACCTTCTAGTCCAGTATCTAGGAGATGAAAATAAACAGCAAATGCCATAGTGGAGAATAGGCCAAGAGAAGAAAGCCTTGCAAAAATTCCTATAGCTAATCCTAATGGGCATACTAATTGAGTAATTGCAGCTCCAAAAGTCCAAATAACAGGATCACCTGGCAAAAATGGGAAGTACTTACCAACTACAAACTCAGCAAAACCCTGAGGGTCCTGTAGTTTCTCTAGGCCATGATGAATCATCAAAGCACAAAAACCAATTCTTAAAACAAAAATCGATAATTCTCCAAGGATATTAACTTCTGATCCTGAAGATGAATTAGCAACAACAACTTCAACTTTTTGAGGCGCTTTAGTTCTATTCATACTTGCAGCTGAAACCTGATTTGTTTGTGCTTTGTCTTCCATACTTCATAAATTTTTCATTATTCTAGTTAATAAAGTAGATCTTGTGGAATTAAGTAACTAATAAATTAAAGAAAATAAGCAAAGTTAATAATGAGAATCGATATTCAAGAAGCTATATTAATTAACTTTTCAATAACATCAGCAACAACCTTATCAGGAGTCGATGCACCTGAGGTTATTCCAACGTTTATGGTTCCATTGGGTAAAAAATTATTTTTAAGTTCTAAATCTGAACCAAGTGGTTTATGTAATATTGAATTTTCTTCAACTGATATCCTGTCTGGAGTATCTATATGGAAAGAGGAAATATTTTTAGTTATTGCTATTTCTTGCAAGTGAGTAGTATTAGAAGAATTAAAGCCTCCTATGACAACAAGAATATCAAGATCTTCATCAACCAAAGAGAACATTGCATCTTGTCTTTCTTCAGTAGCATCACAAATAGTATTAAAAGCTAAAAAGTGACTATTTAAGTTTTCTGGTCCAAATTTTTTTAACATCGTTCTTTCAAAAACCTTCCCAATTTCTTCAGTCTCGCTTTTAAGCATAGTTGTCTGGTTAGCAACTCCGACTCTATCTAAATCTTTATCAGGATCAAATCCATTAGAGCATGCTTTAGCAAATTTGTTCATAAATTCATTTCTATTACCTCTACCAAGAATATATTCAGATACATAATTAGCTTCTTCTAGATCAAGTACAACTAAATATTTACCTGCGAATGAACTAGTAGCGAGAGTCTCCTCATGCTTAAATTTTCCATGAATTATAGATGTGAAAACATGTTTTTTATGTTTCTCCACGGTATGCCAAACCTTAGAAACCCATGGACAAGTTGTATCAATAATATGACATCCTTTCTCATGAAGGAGTTTCATTTCTTGAACAGTAGCTCCGAAAGCAGGCAATATAACTACATCCCCATTAGAAACTAATGAAAAATCTTTAATTCCATTTTTTGCTGAAATGAATTTTACATTCATTTTTCTTAAATGATCATTAACTGAAGGGTTATGAATAATTTCGTTTGTTATCCAAATATTCTCATTAGGGTAATGTCTTCTAGTTTCATAAGCCATTGCTACAGCTCTTTCAACTCCCCAGCAGAAACCAAAGGCCTGAGCTAATTTAATATTTAGTCTACCTTTAGTGTAAGTGAAACCATTATCTCTTATAGAACTTATCAAATCACTTTGGTAAGCTTCTTCTAGTGCTTGAGCTCTTTTTGTAGGAGAATCAAAACCCCTTCTATTATATCTATCAGAGTGATGAAGAGATCTTCTAAAAGCTTGGGTATCCATCTTTTGATATTACAACATTTTAAATAATTTTTTGTAAAAAAAAAGAAACCTGACATAAGTCAGGTTTCTAAAATCAATTTTAAGTTAGATTATTTAGCAGATGCAAAGTCTGGATATGCTTCCATTCCATGCTCCCCTATATCTAAACCTTGAGTCTCTTCCTCTTCAGATACTCGGATTCCACCGAATAATCCTCCAATTACAGACCAAGCGATCCAACAAGTAACTAGTGTCCAAATAGCATAAGCCGCAGCTCCAAGAGCTTGTATTAGAAGAAGGCTAATACCTCCGCCATTAAACAAACCCATACCAGCACCATCTCCTTGTACAGCTGTACCCCATAGACCGATTACTACAGTACCCCATACACCACAAACTCCGTGAACAGAGAATGCACCTACAGGATCATCGATCTCAGCAGCATCAAGTGCTGCAACAGAAAATACAACGATAATTCCACCAACTAGTCCTGCAAACCAGGCACCAGCAAGTGTCATATCGCCACAACCAGCAGTGATACTAACTAATCCTGCAAGGATTCCATTAATAATCATTGTAAGGTCAGGCTTACCAGAAGTTAATGTTGAAACAATAGTTGCTCCAATAGCGCCAGCTGCTGCTGCCAAAGTAGTTGTTACAGCAACATATGGAACCCATTGGTCCATAGCAAGTTGAGAACCGGGGTTAAATCCATACCAACCTATCCATAGAACTAATGCACCCAAAGTAGCTATAGCCATATTGTGTCCTGGCATAGCCTGTGGTTTTCCATCAGAGTATTTGCCGATTCTTGGTCCAAGAAGCATAGCTCCTACAAGACCTGCCCATGCTCCAACTGAGTGAACAATTGAAGAACCAGCAAAATCAACAAAACCTAAAGAATCAAGCCAGCCACCATTCCATTTCCAGCTACCAGCAATTGGATAAATAAATGCAGTTAATACAATCGCAAAAACAACAAATTCTCCAAATTTAACTCTTTCAGCAACAAGACCAGAAACGATAGTTGCTGCAGTTCCTGCAAATGCAGACTGGAACAAGAAATCAACAGTTGGGACTAATCCAGCGTCAGTTACCATATCTGCAGTAACTGTTGGATCAAAAAATAAGCCTCCAAAATAAAGCCATCCGTCAGCAACACTTCCTCCGTACATTAATGAATAGCCGATAAACCAATAAGAAGTTACAGCTAGAGCAAATACGAATAGGTTTTTAGCAAGTATGTTTACAGCGTTCTTAGAACGACACATACCTGCCTCAACCATAGCGAAACCGGCATTCATGAAGATCACTAGAATAGTAGCGATCAAAAGCCATAAATTGTTAGCAAGAAAAGCTGCATTCAACTCAGGTAAATCAGCTGCGTGAGCTGAAAGATTAAAAATACCTAAACCAAACAAAGCTAAGGGAACAGTTGCAAGCCACAACATAGAGCGGTTTGAACTAAATCCTCGAATACTCCTCAAAAGGAGCATAGGTCCATTAACAAGACTTGCATCTTGAAGTTTGGACCTAGAGCGCCTTTGAGGCGTTTGCAAAGCAGTGGTCATAAAAAAAAATTAGATCTGCAAAAAAACAGTTTGTGCTGTTTCCTTTCAAATTTAAATTTATTCAAAAAACTTATCCATGTCTAGTAGTTGTTGATACCATTTTTATAGTTGCACCTTAAAAAATTACTTGTTAAATTTGAAAACTAATTTTTTTTTGATTTCAAAATATCAAGTTTCTCTTTTATTTTAAGGGTTTAATTCCATTCCATGTTATGTGGTCTTTATGAAATTCAAAGGAACATGGAATAGTTATCATTCCTGCACTTATAGATTCTCTAAAAAGATTGCCGTACAAGGGATCTGCATCATCTCCAGGGGCAAAAAAACAAGCGTCTTTTCTTGTAATACAAAGTACTAAAACACTTTTACTTTCAGGAATTAATTCCTTTAATTCAATGAGGTGTTTTTGACCTCTTTTCGTTACTGTATCTGGGAATAGAGCTACATTTTCTTTAATCCAGGTCGTATTTTTAACCTCTATGTAAATGTTACGATTATCAGGATTTGAAGATTTTGGAGTTAAAAAAAAGTCAATTCTACTTTTTTTATCTTTTCCATAAGGGACTTCCGATTTGATTGTCTCTATTTCACCTATTATTTGGCTTAGCAAATTTTTCTCAATAACCTTTTTGATTAACTTATTTGCAAATAAAGTATTAATTCCCACCCAGACCTCATTATTTTTTGAATCTAAAACACATATCTGTTCCCAAGTAAAAGGTAATTTTCTTTTTGGAGAAGGGGACACACTTATTCTTACTTTTGCTCCCTCACTCAAAAGTCCCTTCATAGGACCTGTATTAGCACAATGTGCAGTTACTACCTCTCCACTATCTAATTTTATATCTACAAGGAACCTTTTATACCTTTTAATAAAAACCCCTTCAATTAATGGTTCAAATTCAATTATCCGATCATTCATAAAATATGTTGTAAGTTAAAAATCAAATATAATTGAAACTTAAACTTCTTGAAAATTTTGTACAAATCCAAATGCATTCATTTTTAAAAAATAATGTTTTTTCAATTTCGTTTGGTACTAGTCTTAGTAAATTAGCTGGATGTATAAGACAAATATTTATAGCTGCTGCTTTTGGAGTTGGGGTAACATACGACGCATTTAATTATGCTTATATTATTCCTGGTTTTTTGCTAATAATCATTGGAGGAATTAACGGTCCCTTACACAACGCTGTGGTTGCAGTTCTAACTCCCCTTAACAAAAAAAATGGAGGGATTGTTTTAACTCAAGTAAGCATAAAACTTTCAATATTATTAATTGGTTTAGCTATATTGATTTACTTTAATTCCAGTTTATTAATTGAATTATTAGCCCCCAATTTAAGTTACGAAGCTAAGTCTATTGCCACTTACCAATTAAAAATACTTACACCTTGTATCCCATTATCTGGCTTCATAGGTTTGAGCTTTGGCGCCTTAAATTCCCAAAGAAAATTCTTTTTATCAAGTATAAGTCCAGCAATAACAAGCCTAACTACTATTTTTTTTATTTTATTAAGTTGGATTTTCAATCAAGAAAATGCATATTCTCATCTCTTTACTTATTCGGGATTACTAGCTTTTGCAACTTTGACAGGAACTTTAATTCAGTTCGTTATTCAAATTTCGGAAATAAATAAAATCGGTCTCTTGAGATTAAAATCAAACTTCCAATTATTTAATGATGAAGAGAGAAGGATTTTTAAACTAATTATTCCAGCATCTATCTCTTCAGGTCTCAGCCAAATTAATGTTTTTATCGATATGTTTTTCGCTTCAAGTTTTCAAGGAGCAGCATCAGGACTAGCTTACGGAAACTTTCTGATACAAGCCCCATTAGGCATATTATCTAACTCTTTGATTTTGCCATTACTTCCAAAATTCTCAAAATTGAGAAGTGATAAAGACTATAGAGGACTTCAAAAAAAATTGATCTCTGGAATAGAGTACTGTTTCTTGACGACTATTTTTTTAAGCGGATTTTTCATAACATTTAATAATCAAATAGTACAGTTAGTTTTTCAAAGAGGATCTTTTGATTATTTAGCGGCTTTAAAAGTAAAGAATATATTAATTGCTTATGCAGTTGGTATACCTTTTTATCTTTATAGAGATTTATTAGTAAGAACTTACTATTCAATAGAAAAAACAAACTTCCCTTTTAAGTCTTCACTTGCAGGGATAATATTAAATATTTTTTTTGATTGGTTTTTAATTGGTGCTCCAATTAAAAATTTTGGAAATCTTTCAACATATAATTTTGGAGTTGTAGGAATTATTTTATCTTCAGTAATAGTCAATTTTATAGTTTGTATTTTGCTTTCTTTTAATCTGAGAAATGAAAATATCCATTTACCTAACTTGGATTTATTAAGGAAAATTATCCTAATGTCACTAGCAGCATTTATAGATAGCACACTTTGTTTTACTATTTTCAAAACTACAAATAACTTCAATTCAAATCTCGGAGAATTTTTATTATTGATAATTGGATCTCTAACTTTTTTTATAATCTATTTTTTACTTACAAAATACTTGAAAGTAAATGGATTTAAAGTTTATAAAAAAAAGATTTAGTTTTCAAAAAAACTTTCCAAAATCTCCCCTAATTCTTGAATTTGCGAGGTAGTGATTAACTTAATAAGTGGAATATTGTTAACACCATCCCCTACTTTTACGTTTATTGATTTCAAACTTATTTTTGCAGCCTCCAATGGGCCTTGATCTTTATTGCTGATACATTCAATAGCAAGATGTCTAGATAGGCCAGCATCTCCAAGATATAAATTCCACTTTTCTATTTTTATAAAAAGCTTTTCTGAAATAATATTTTCCAGATCACTTATTCCTATCTGAGAGTCCATAAATTAAAAATAAAATTAAGTTGATTGTTTTGAAGGATCTTTAGGTTTTTTTATAATTACAAAAAGTAAATGAGAGGCTAAAAGAATTGACCAGAAAATTGCAAAATTATTAAATAAAGCGATTTCATATTTAATTTCTTTTAAAAGCCAAGTGCCACTTACAATTGCAGTAAATATCATGCAGTGGATAACAAAATTTACGATTCGAGAAAAATGTTTATAGATGGGATCTTCTAAATCACCATTTCCATACCACTTTATAGGCATATTAAAAAATAGATTGTTAATAATAGATATTTTACCTGAAATCTAGTTGACTAAGAGACCCTGAAACAGAGATATTACATAATTATGCGCCTGTAGCTCAGTGGATTAGAGCACCTGACTACGGATCAGGGTGTCGGGAGTTCGAATCTCTCCAGGCGCGTTTAAAATTATGAAATATTCTTTTTATATTTTTCTAAAAAATATCGTCTATATTATGGTTATTACTTATTAAATTAAATGAATATCCTTCAAAATCTTAAAGAAAGTGATCCAGTAATATCCAATTTTATTAACTCTGAAAAAAATAGACAGGAAACTCATCTTGAATTAATCGCAAGCGAAAATTTCGCATCAATTGCCGTCATGCAGGCTCAAGGATCTGTCCTTACAAATAAATACGCAGAGGGATTACCTCAAAAAAGATATTACGGAGGATGTGAATTTGTTGATGAAATCGAAGAATTAGCTATACAGAGAGCGAAAAAATTATTTAATGCAAATTGGGCTAATGTGCAACCCCACAGTGGAGCACAGGCAAATGCTGCAGTTTTCCTTAGTTTACTTAAACCTGGCGACACAATCATGGGGATGGATTTATCTCATGGTGGACATCTAACTCATGGATCTCCAGTAAATATGAGTGGTAAGTGGTTCAATGCAGTTCACTATGGTGTAAATAAGGAAACTAGTGAATTAAATTTTGATGAAATAAGAGAGATAGCTCTAGAAACAAAACCAAAATTGATCATATGCGGATATTCAGCTTATCCAAGAACAATCGATTTTGAATCATTTAGAAAAATTGCAGATGAAGTTGGTGCATTCTTAATGGCTGATATTGCACACATCGCAGGACTTGTAGCAAGTAAACTTCATCCAAATCCAATTCCTTATTGTGATGTAGTAACTACAACTACTCATAAAACATTAAGAGGGCCAAGAGGTGGACTTATCTTGTGTAAAGATGCAGAATTTGGAAAGAAATTTGATAAATCTGTTTTCCCAGGAACTCAGGGTGGGCCCCTAGAGCATATTATTGCTGCTAAAGCAGTTGCATTTGGAGAAGCCTTACAGCCAGATTTCGTTAATTATTCCCAACAAGTAATAAAAAATGCCAAAGTTCTAGCTTCAACTTTAATAAATAGAGGTATTGATATCGTTAGTGGAGGCACTGATAATCATATTGTTTTACTCGATTTAAGAAGTATTAATATGACCGGTAAAATTGCTGATTTGCTCGTAAGTGAAGTGAATATCACTGCAAATAAAAATACTGTTCCATTTGATCCTGAATCACCTTTTGTAACCAGCGGGCTAAGGTTGGGTACTGCTGCTTTAACTACTAGAGGCTTTAATGAGAATGCTTTTACTGAAGTTGGCGAAATTATTGCTGATAGATTACTTTACCCAGATGATTCACTAATAGAAAATAAATGCAAAGAAAGAGTATTGACCTTATGTAATCGTTTTCCTCTCTATGAAGGCAAACTTGAAGCATCAATTAAATGACTCCCAATTCTAGAGGAGTTGAAATTCTTTCTATTGGAACAGAGCTACTTTTAGGAAATATTATAAATACGAATTCTCAATGGATTTCTGAACAGTTGTCCCAATTAGGCTTAAATCACTTTAGACAATCAACTGTAGGTGATAATTGTGATCGAATCATAAAAGAAATTCAAGAAATATCGAAAAGAAGTAATCTTCTTATTACAACAGGTGGCTTGGGACCTACCCCAGATGACTTAACTACTGAAGCAATAGCTAAATCATTTAATGAAACTCTTTTTGAAAGACCACACTTATGGGATGAAATTAAACAAAAACTTTCAAATTCAATGCTTCAGGACGATTCCTCTAGCTTAAGGAAACAATGTTTCTTTCCAAAAAATGCTCAAATAATTAATAACCCAAGGGGTACTGCCCCAGGAATGATATGGGAGCCAATAAAAGGATTTACTATTCTTACTTTCCCTGGAGTTCCAAGTGAAATGAAAACTATGTGGAAAGAGACGGCGTTTGAATACATCAAGACCAAATTCTCAGATAGCTATTCCTTTTTTTCTAATACTCTTAAATTTGCTGGTATTGGAGAATCTAGCCTTGCAGAAAAAATTAACGAGCTATTAAATCTTAAAAACCCAACTGTTGCTCCATATGCAAATTTAGGAGAGGTTAAACTCAGAATCACAGCCAGAGCGAAGAATGAAGTGGAAGCAAAAAATATTATTAAACCTGTAAAAGAAAAATTAAAAAAAGAGTTCTCAAAGTTTATTTTTGGAGAGGATAATGATACTCTCCCTAGCGTTTTAATCAAAGAATTAACCAAGAGGAATCAAACTATTGTTTTTGCTGAATCCTGTACTGGAGGCCTTCTATCTTCATCACTAACATCAATAACAGGCTCGTCCCAAGTTTTTCAAGGCAGTATTGTTTCCTATAGTAATGAATTAAAAAATTTATTATTAAATATTTCGCAAGACAAGCTTAATGAATATGGAGCTGTTTCTGAAGAGGTTTGTGAAGCTATGGCAATTAATGTTAAAAACAGATTAGGAGCAGACTGGGCAATTGCTATCAGTGGAATTGCTGGTCCCAATGGAGGAACACAAGAAAAACCTGTTGGACTAGTATATATTTCGATTGCAGGACCAAATAATCATATTACCAACATCAAAAAAATATTTAACTCAACCCGAAACAGAATTGAAATTCAAACACTAAGTGTAAATGTGTGTTTGAACAGCCTCAGATTAATCCTATTATCGAATAGTAAGTAGTTTTTTTACAAATTGAGTCAAGATACATTATTTGATAAAGTTTGGGATTTACACAGAGTTTCAAGTCTTCCTGGTGGAGCAGATCAAATTTTTATTGGTCTTCACCTTATCCATGAAGTAACAAGTCCTCAAGCATTTGGCGCTTTAAAAGACAAAAATTTAAAAGTAAAGTTCCCCACTAGAACTGTCGCTACAGTTGATCATATTGTGCCAACAGATAATCAAAGCAGACCTTTCCAAGATAATCTCGCAGAGCAAATGATTAAAACACTTGAAAAAAACTGCTTAGAACATAAAATAAGATTTTTTAATATTGGTAGTGGAAATCAAGGAATAGTACATGTCGTAGCTCCAGAATTAGGGCTAACGCAACCAGGAATGACAATCGCTTGTGGAGATTCTCACACCTCAACTCATGGAGCCTTTGGCTCAATTGCTTTTGGTATAGGTACAAGCCAAGTAAGAGATGTTCTTGCCACACAAACCATAGCCATGAACAAATTGAAGGTGAGGCAAATTTGGTGTGAAAATAAATTATCTCATGGGGTTTATGCTAAGGATCTAGTGCTCCATATCATTAATGAACTTGGTGTAAAGGCTGGTGTAGGTTTTGCATATGAATTCGCAGGGCCTGCGATCAATGCATTATCCATGGAAGAAAGGATGACAATATGCAATATGTCTATTGAAGGGGGAGCGAGATGTGGCTATGTAAACCCTGATGAAAAGACTTTTAATTACATTAAAAATAAATTGTGTGCGCCCAAAAATAATAATTGGGATGAAGCGATCTTATGGTGGAAATCATTAAAAAGCGATGCAAATTCTATTTATGATGATGTTGTTAAATTTGACGCTTCAAAAGTAGAACCAACCGTAACCTGGGGAATTACTCCCGGTCAAAGTATAGGCATCAATCAACAGATCCCTCTTTTAGAAGAATTATCCCCAAATGACCAATTTCTTGCTGAAGAAGCTTATAAATATATGGGTTTTAAGCCAGGTCAATCAATTAAGGATACTTCGATTGATGTTTGTTTCATAGGTAGCTGCACCAATGGAAGAATCAGTGACTTAAGAGCTGCTGCTAAAGTAATAAAAGACAAAAAAGTATCTAAGAATATAAAAGCATTTGTGGTACCTGGTTCAGAAAAAGTGGCCAATGAAGCAAAACAAGAAGGTCTTGATAAGATTTTTAAGGATTCCGGATTTCAATGGAGAGAGCCAGGCTGCTCTATGTGTTTAGCAATGAATTCAGATAAGCTAATAGGCAATCAAGTTAGTGCTAGTTCTAGTAATAGAAATTTTAAAGGTAGACAAGGATCTCCAACTGGAAGAACACTTCTCATGAGCCCAGCAATGGTTGCTGCTGCTGCAATTAATGGCAAAGTAAGTGACGTTCGAGAATTTATAGATAAATGAAATCGGAATTTACAACACCAATTGGAAAAATTTCTCAAATCAGTGGGAAATGCATCTCGTTGATTGGTAACGATATTGATACTGATCGAATAATTCCTGCGCGTTTCTTAAAGTGTGTTAATTTTGAATCATTGGGAAAATCTGTTTTTGAAGATGACAGAAAAACATTAAAAGGAAAGCATCCTTTTGATCTAGAAGAAAATAAAAATGCTTCAATATTAATTGTTAATAGCAATTTTGGATGTGGTTCCAGCAGAGAACATGCTCCCCAAGCACTTATGAGATGGGGTATAAAAGCAATCATAGGCGAGAGTTTCGCCGAGATTTTTTATAGTAACTGTGTCGCGATAGGAATTCCATGTTTTACGCTTTCAAAAAAATCAATACAAGAAATCCAAAACTTTAGCGATACTAAATTTTTATTCTTAGAAATTGATTTGAAAAATTCCTTTGCAAAATCAAAAGATTTAAATTTTAATCTTGAAATTAAAGAAAGCTCAAAAAAAATGTTTTTATCCGGCGAGTGGGATGCTACTTCAACACTTCTTGAGAATGAAAATTTGATTGAGAATAAATTTAATCAACTACCTTATATAAAATTTAATGCTAAATTTTTATAGCTATTTAAATCCAAAAAGACCAAAAGAAATTCCTCCCGATTGATTATGAGGTTGATAAAAAATACCAAATTCATAGGATCTTTTTTTCCAATTTAAAGAGATTTTAGAATCTATAAATTCACCATAATCATCAGAATTATTTGTCAGGTTTAAAGTTCCACTACTTTTAATAATAAATGGTCCATACAATTGCTGATCAAGAGCAAGATCTAAAGTGAACTTATCATAAATTTGGTCGAACTTAAAAACACTTTCTCCACTTTTCAATTTGTAGAAAGGGAAAAGACTTAAACGAGTATAGTCAAATGTTTTATTTTTAAAATTACCCAAAATTAATTCTGGACCCATACCTAAGCCCAAATATTCTTGATGATCTCCATTTTCGTAGAAAGAATATGATACTTCTATTCTTGAATTAAGACTTAATCCTTTAGTGATGGGTTCAGGAATATACCTATATGAAATATCAATAGATTTATTTTCGGGTTCTTGAACACTAACTTGAAATTTCTGATCTAAAGAATAAAACAAGTTTCCTTTTAAGTTGGTAACGAGATTTGTTGTCTTTAAAGCCTCAGCTCTAATATTGGCCAAACCTAAAGATAATATTTCTGTCTTTTTAATACCGTTAACAACCCAAGTATTTTTCTTTTGTAATTTCGAACCGTAACCTGAGTAAATTTCCGCTTCCCCTAATGAACCATTCCAAATTCTCTCTCTAAAAATTCCATAAAAGTTTTTTTCCCATTTTGAATCTAAAAAATTAATTTCTTTTACTAATTTAGTTTTAAATCTAAAGGCATCTGAAAATTTATCAAAATCAAAAGAATTTATATTCTTATCTATTTCTAAATCCCACTTATTTATTCTGCCTTTTATCTGGGACTTTAGAGCAAAATAATCTTCAAAACTTGCGTTCCTCTTAACCTTCTCTGAAGTTATTGATTCATCTTCCCTCACAAAACTTTTTGTATATCCTTTTAGTGAGCGCTGAATCAAAAATTGTGGCTCTAAATCAAGAATAAAATTATCATCTAAATCTATAGAGTTAAATTTCCTGCCAATAAAATACCCGTCCTTATCTAAATTGTCATATCCTAAATTCCATCTATTATCAATTTGAGAATTATTAAAATCAAAAGCTCTATCACCTAACCAAAAAGGGATTGATACTTTTTCTTCAAATATTAAATAATTTAGTGAGGACTTAAATCGCAATTTTTCATTACGAGGATATACTTCTAATGAATTAATTGCTAACTTAACTTGCTTTGATTCTAGTAAATCATTACTAAATATAGCCTTTTTGCTTTTCCATTTTTCTCCATCTATGGTTATCTTATCAGTAGAAAATAACCAGTAATCAACCTTGCTTGGGGTGTATATAACTTTCTTTTTTTTTAATTCAAATAAACTTTCTATTTTTTTAAAATCTGAAGAGCTGAAATTTGAAGATAAGTCATCTATTAAAGTACTTGTATTAATAGATCCCTTAACATCTAATAAATACCCTTTACCATTAATAAAACTGTACTCAAGTTGTGAAACTTTAAATAATTGACTACCTATTATCAAAGCTACATTACCTTGAGCAACGATTTTCTTATTGAATTTATCGTAAATTAAATTATCAGCTTTAAGTAGTTTCCCTCTATACGATACAGATACGTTACCCTCTGCATAGAGAATGTTATTTATCTCTGATTGCTTGTCTGATTGGATTACTAATTCTTGTTGGTTTATCCTTAAATCAGATAAAGGAAGTTCTAAATTTTTCTTTAGAGGAATTGAATGGTAAACATCATTAAACAAAAAATTCGATGGTTTTTGTTTAACTACTAAACTTTTATTAAGGGCAATATTTAAATTTCTTTTATATGTTTTGGATAGTACCTCAGATTTCCCTGGCTGAATAAAATTAATACATAACAAAGATGAAAATATTACTTTTTTTGTTAATCTTAAATTCAACTTATATTAACTTTAATTAATAAGGAAATTAGTCTTGAGGACTTTCTAAATCTTTTCTATTTGGAGTTCTAGTAGGATCACTTGCTAAAAATCCAAAAAGGAATATCCCGACAAAGAAAAAGACGATGGTGTAAACAGAAATTTTTAAGGCAAGCATGGAATTAAGTGTTCTGACAGATTTATATCCTATTAAATTTATATTTAATTTATGGTAAAAGGTTTACTTTTTGTATTTTTGGAAAATTTTGAAATACTTTTAGCAGATACTAATCATCATGGTCATCCCATGGATCTGTAAGCTTTGCAGCTTTAGGTCCAAATGCAGTCCAAAGCCCAAAACCTGTTAAAGCTAGAAGTAATGCCAGAATTGTTACTGCTATGGAAACGGCAGGATCTGGAGCAGATGATAAAGTTTGCATCAATTTTGCTAAGTTTGTAAACAATTTATGTATTAGTTCTTATACAATAGCGAAATAATATCCAATTTTGTGAATTAAACATGGGTCAAAAAACAGCATTAGGAAGTCTTTTAAAAGCTATTGGCAATTCAGGTCAAGGAAAAGTTGTGCCTGGTTGGGGAGCAGTGCCTGTGATGACAGTCATAGGACTTCTACTTTTGGTTTTTTTAGTAATTCTTCTACAAATTTATAACCAATCCCTACTATTACAAGGTTTTTCAGTTGATTGGAACGGAAACTAAATTTCTGAAATTCTATCGAAAAGTTATCTAGTTCATTTGAGTAGTACAAAATAAATTTTCCTAGAAAATCTTGTCTTAAAGTACTCAACTATAGTTTGTTTGTATATATAATTCTCAATGAAAAGAGATTTAGAAATAGATCATGAAAGAAATATTTTTAATAGGCTTGGGGAATCCAGGTAAAAAATACTCTAAAAGTAGGCATAATATAGGCTTTCTGCTACTTCAAACTCTCTCGAAGAAATACAATTCAAATTTTTTATTAAAAGATAAACTCAAAAGTTCTTACTCAGAATTCAAAATAAAAGACTCTACTTACAGATTATTTTTACCAAATACTTTTATGAATAATAGTGGTGATGCTGTTCGAGCAATAGTTGATTGGTATAAGATTAATTTAGATCAAATTTATATAATAGTAGATGATAAGGATTTACCTATTGGAAAAATAAGATTTAGAAAAAAAGGGAGCTCAGGTGGACATAATGGACTTAAAAGCATTATTGAAAAATTGCAAACTCACAACTTTAATAGAATAAGAATCGGTATTGGTTCTCCACCATCAGATAATGGAATAAACAATTTCAATACTATTTCTCATGTATTAGGAGATATTTCTCAAGGAGAAAAATCAATATTAAATACAGTATATAAGAGGGTTATAGAATCTCTCGAACAATTAAACACAAAAAAAGAAGAATATATAATAAATGAATTAAATTCTTTTGATAAAGACCAATAATAGAAAATGAGGTCAAAACCAGAAACAATAGCTAATGTCAGTATTAAAGAATATTGCTTCTCAAAAAAGCATATTAAGGGAGTTGTCAAAGCTAGTCAATTTAAATGGACTTTTACATGGTCTTTTAATAAAGGCTTATTATTAGTAAATCCTCCATTGGGAAGAGCATTAATTGAAGATGCCTTATTAAGATTTTTATTAAAAAAAGATTATGAACTAGAGGCAGGAAACGAATATAAGTTTACTATTTCTGCCAAGTTTTAAAATCTACATTTTGATTCAAAGAAAACTTTATTTTGCAATAATCCTCTAAAATTATCAAAGCTGATATTGCATCGAGATTTTTATTAAGGATATAAACCTCCCTAGGAATTAAAATTTTAAAGCCTCTTATAGGAAAAAGATCGAAATATCTTGCTTTAGCCCTGAAAGTAGTATTTTTTTCTTCAAAAGTGATTATTTCTTTTTTAAAAAAATCCAGTTTTTCCCTTATCTCTCGACTTGTTGTGCCGTTCCCAATAATAATTTTTGATATGTCTTCAACGTTAATTAAATTTCTGACATAGTCTCTGAGTAATTCACTTTTAATAATAATGGCTTTGTAAACTTTTTTTTCACTTATTTCAGCTAAAACTAAGCCGCATTTGGATTTACCAGGGTCAATAGACAATATTTTAAACATTAAGACTATAATTTAGTTATGTTTAACTCCACTATTATTGGATCAGCAGTTTTACTATCATTTAAAGATATAACCTCTAATAGATATTCATTATTTTGATTTATCTTCAATGAATCTCTAATTTTTTTAATAAAGTCGCCTCTTGTACTAATTTCATTAACAATAGATCCTCTTAACTTTATTTTATCTCTGGTTTTTCTCAACAAAGTTTTAATTTTTGAATTAATATTTTTATACCCAAAATCCTTTGTTTCAAGAATTGCACTAGTAATAACTTCTCCTCTTCTTACAATGATTTTATTTTGCAGTAATTCTGGGTAAACAAAAACGAAGTTATCTCCTTTTAAAACATTAGTTGCTGATTTAATCAATAAGATCCAATTTCCACCTTTTGAAGTAACTAATTCAATTTCAGAAATATCACTAGGTCTCCACAAAAGAATATTTTTTATTTCTTTTTTAGTAGGTATTACAATTTTCTGAACATATCTATCTGCACTATTATAAATATTTGCTAGATCTAATTTTATATCTGGATTAGAAGTAACTTGAGCAATAAATAAAGTTTGCCCTCTTTTTATAACTACATTTCCTCTCCTAAATTCTTTAACATCACTTTTGAGTTTTTTTAGTTCCTTTTCTTTATTAGTAATCTTATCCTCAAGCCTCTTTCTTTCTTCTTGCAAAGGAAGAAGAGCCTTTTTACTCTCATCCAAAGTTTTTTGCAAAAAAGGGATATCAACAAAAAGTCTTTGCCTAAATTCTTCACTAACTAAAATCAATAATCCTATAGATATTGCACTAATAAAGCCCCCAGTGATGACAGTTACAATTGTTGCGGTTTTCTTAGGTCTTAATTTTAAGATACTAAATCTTGCTTTTCCAATCTTTGTACCAAGCAGATCACCAAATGGTGCAATTAATCCTCCGAGTAATATTAAAAAAGCAATTAAAATCCAAGCCACACTATTTCATATACTCAATACATCATAGTTAAGATGAATCAATTAAATCTTTTTGCAAGAGCTATTGGATCAAATACTGTAATCTTTTTTCTTTCAATATTAACAAGTCCAGAATCTTTCAAATCTCCTAATAATCTTGTAATTGTGACTCTTGTTGAACCAATAGCTTCCGCAATTGCTTGATGTGAAAGTCTTAAATCGATTGTAATACCTTTTTCACTTGCAACTCCAAAGTCTCTACAAAGGACCATTAAAAAGCTAACTAAACGAGAAGACATATCCCTATGCGTAAGAGTTTCTATCATTGTTTCTGTTTGCAGGATCCTACTTGAAAGACCCTGTAGTAATAATAATCCTACAGAGGCATCATCTTCAATTGCTCTTAAAACAGAATTCGCGGGGGCTGTTATTATTTCAACTCTTGTAAAAGCTATAGCATGATAAAAACGATCGGATCTATGGCCTGTTAAGAGAGATAAAACACCAAAAAGACTATTTTCTCTAAGGAGAGCAACAGTTATCTCTTCACCTGACTCATAAACTCTTGACAACCTTACTGCTCCTCTCCTTATTAAATAAACCCTCTCTGCAGGATCTCCTGGGAAGAATATTGTTTTAGATCTCTCAACCATTTCTGTGCTTGCACCTTCTAGACCTTTAATTACTTCCATTAAAGTTCTATTGATTGGGAAACGTTCTCCAACAGAAGTTATTTTACTTTGTCCGGATTGTTGCGAACTGAATCTGTTGAATCCTCGAGAAGAAGGTATCATAAGTAATCTGACTATTAAAAAATTTAAGAAGACACCTTAAAATATCTTGTATCAACAGTAACAATTTTCAATTCTTATTGGTTTCTCCATAAAATTTTTTAAAATAGTTTAAACTTTCTGAACTCTTTTTTAAGTAAAATTACACTATATGCAGCGTAAATAAATTCAAATTATACTGCATGTAGATAAAGAAATCTAAAATAATGGTAATTAGTTCATCTAATAGTTATTCAAGAAGCAACCCCGAGTTAGTAAAAATAAGTTCTTCTAACAAGATAAACTTAAAAAATTTTATTCAAAACGGGCAAATCCAAATCTATCAGTCTTCCTACAGAGGAAGTTATAGCTCTATCATTAGAGACTGCCTTAGAAATGCTGCTCTTGGCAGGAAAGTACTTTTAGTTCAATTCATGAAAGGAGGTGTTAAACAAGGTATTTCTAATGCAGTAAAGCTTTGTGGCAACTTAACTTGGGTAAGATCATCACATGCTTTTGATCAATATCATTCTGAAGAAATTGAAAATGATGAAAATTTAAAAAAAACTATTCATGAATCAACTTATGAATTATGGAATTTTTGCAAAAAACAATTACTTTCTGGTGAAAATGATCAAATAATACTTGATGAAATTTTTCTTGCAATTGAGATGAAAATTATCGATAAGGATGATTTGATTTCAACACTTAAAAACCGATTTATAGCAGGAGATGTAATTCTTACTGGTACAGATATTCCTAAAGAATTATCTTTAATGGCCAACCAAATTACTGAACTTCGCTCATAAAACAATGCTTAAAAATGATCTCTGGATAAATCAAAAAGCTTCTGAAGGAATGATAAACCCCTTCCAATCAGACTTGGTGCGACATCTTGAGCCTGACAATAAACAAAAGCCAGTTTTGAGTTACGGATGTTCCTCATATGGCTATGATTTAAGACTTTCATCGAAAGAATTCCTAATTTTTAGGCATATTCCAGGAACTGTAATGAATCCTAAAAAGTTTAATCCAAATAATTTAGAAAAAACTGTCCTGCACCATGATGATGATGGAGACTTTTTTATTCTTCCTGCTCACTCATATGGTTTAGGGGTAGCCTTAGAAAAGATGAAAGTACCCGAAAATATTACTGTAATTTGCATTGGGAAAAGTACTTATGCACGTTTAGGAATTATTGTTAATACAACTCCTGCAGAAGCAGGTTGGGAAGGCCACCTAACTTTAGAATTTAGTAATAGTTCAGGTGCTGATTGCAGAATTTATGCCAACGAGGGAATCTGTCAGCTTCTCTTTTTTGAGGGTGATCCTTGCTCTACAACATATGAAGATAGAAGGGGTAAATATCAAAATCAACCAGAAAAGGTAACTCTAGCAAAGATTTAAAATGAGTAAAGTTGAACTTATTTCCTTAACTCCGGATGCAGAAAAAACGATGGCTTATATTGCAAGAGTTAGCAATCCAAGCAATCAGAAAAATGAAGATTATTCAAAATTATTAAGTTATTGCATTAAAAATGAACATTGGAGTGTGTTCGAACAATCATTTATGACCTTACAAATAGAAACAAACAGGGGAATTGCTGCTCAAATTTTAAGACATAGATCATTTACTTTTCAGGAATTTTCGCAGAGATATGCAGATAGTTCTCAATTGGGGAACATTCCTCTACCAGATTTAAGAAGACAAGATTTTAAAAATAGGCAAAATTCTATTGCAGATCTACCTGATGAATTAAAAAAAAGATTCAATACAAAAATTTCTTCACATTTTAAAGCTGCTTCAGAATTATATGAAGATTTACTTGCCGAAGGAATAGCCAAAGAATGTGCAAGATTTGTTTTACCATTAGCAACCCCAACTAGAATTTATATGTCTGGATCATGCAGGTCATGGATTCACTATATTAATTTAAGGTCAGCTCACGGTACTCAAGAAGAACATAAGTCCATTGCCCAAGATTGCAAATCTATTTTCAAAAAAAGTTTTCCGATTGTATCAGAATCTCTAGATTGGTAAAAATCATCCATGACTAAGAGGGGTGACTTCATAATTTTTATTTTCTTTGATTTCAGAAAATTCAGCATTAAGAATTTTTTCTTGAGATCCCACTTCTTTTTCTAAATCTGCTATTGATTCTCTTATTATTACTTCTTGTTGATTACCAATAAAAGTAGATTTTAAATTACCTTTTGTATCGAAAAGGTTAATTTGAGGAATCCCATTGACATCAAATTTTCGAATATAATTTTCCCATTTTTGATTATCAACATTTAAAAAAACAAAGTTAATATCTTCTTCGTATGTCTCCTTCAAGGCTGATACTTTTGGAGCCATTTCTTTGCAAACTTCGCACCATTCAGCGTAAAATTCAAGGAATGTTGGCTTATTGTTTTTAAAAGCTATTTCGGGATCAACAGATAATTCTCCAAAACTCTTAAGAAGATAAGTTGATTGAAAAAAAAGATTTCTAAAAAAAATCAAAGAAATAATAAGAACAACAACTAAAAAAACAAGTATTGCTTTTAAGTTTTTATTTAAAAGTGGTTCTCTACTCTCAGTTTGCATTCTGAATAATTACTGTTTTTAATATATTAAATAAGATAAACAAATTGAGAGAAAAATATTCTTTTACCTTTTAATCAACTGATAAAATAAGATTTAAATAAAATGAAAAATATTTTTAGTTCCTGAAATCTAATTATGCAAACAATCTTCGGAACTGATGGAATAAGAGGAATATTTGATGAAGAAATAACATATTCTTTAGCATATAAAGTTGGTTTTGCTTTAGGTTCTAATTTAGACAATAATAATCCAATATTAATTGGAAGAGATACGAGAATTAGCGGAGATATTCTGCTTCATGCAATAACAAAAGGTATAAATGCAAGTGGCAAAGAATTTATAAATCTTGGAATCTGCCCCACCCCAGCTATCCCTTTTTTAATCCAACAAGAAAATTTTAGTAGTGGGATAATGATATCAGCAAGTCATAATCCTCCTGAATATAACGGCATAAAAATCTTTGATCATAATGGTCAAAAAATTACCAAGAATTTTGAAAATAAAATTCAAAAATTTATTGAAAAGTCAAATCAAAATACAACAGTTGCGACAAAAGATATCTCTCTAACAACAAATAAAGAGCTTATGGACATTTACATCAAAAGCTTAATCCAATCAATGGGCGAGGAAAATTTAAGCGGCATGAAAATTATATTAGACACATGCTATGGATCAGCAACAACTTGCGCAAAAAAAATTTTTCAGAGTCTGGGTGCTGATGTAAGAGTTATCAATAACTCTAAAAATGGATTAAAAATTAATATGAATTGTGGTTCTACTAACCTCGAACCATTAAAAAAAGCATTAAGAGAGAATCCTGCAGATATGGGATTTAGCTTTGATGGAGATGCTGATAGAGTAATTGGATTAGATTCTAAAGGCAATGTATTAGATGGAGATCATATGCTTTTTCTCTGGGGAAGAGAACTTATGGGACAAAAGACTCTAACAAATAATTTACTAATATCAACTCAAATGGCAAATTTAGGTTTTGAAAAGGCCTGGAACGAAATTGGTGGAATTTTATATCGAACTGATGTAGGAGATAAATACGTTTATGAAGCAATTAAGGAAAAAAGAGCTGTTTTGGGTGGAGAACAGTCTGGACATATTCTTTCAAAAATTAATAACTTTTCCGGAGATGGAATATTGACTGCACTTCAAATTTCTAAATACTGTAAAAAGAAAAATATTACATTAAATGATTGGCTGAATAGTAGTTTTGAACCTTTTTCACAGAAACTTACAAATATTAATTTAAATTTTAATATGAAAAAAATAAATCCAGAAACCAAAATTTTAATCTATCAAATTATAGAAAATTTTCATAAAACTTATTCTGATAATTGTAGGATTTACATTAGGCCTAGTGGCACAGAACCATTAATGCGAATTCTTGTTGAAGCCAAAAACAAGAAAAAAGTTGATTCTTTATCAAGAGAGATAACAAACAAACTCTTTTTAGAAATTAATAAAATAATTAACTAACAATTAATCAATCTTTTATATAAATCCTTTCAAAAATTTCAAGTTGGTTAACAATTACATACTTTTCACGATTAGTTTTAACTTTACTTGGATTAAAACTTTTAGAATAATCAAAATCTTTTTTATCTATTTTTTTAAAATAAAAATTACTTGATATAGTGCTATCCATGTAATCGAATAGATCCTTTACATCTGTTTTTATAAAAATTAGGGTCCCTTTTTGTAATGAATTTGAGAGAATATTAATAAATTCTGGCTGAATTACACGCCTTTTAAAATGTCTCTTTTTAAACCATGGATCAGGAAAATTAAAAGAAATGCTTTTTAGATTTTTAATAATAATTTTACTTTGGACATCATTCAAAATATTATTAGCATTACCAAATAAAAAATATAGATTTTTGATTTCTTTTTCAATCACTTTTAATTTAGCATTTTTGACTAATCTCTCACGAATTTCAATTCCTAAATAATTCCAACTGGTATTATCTAGAGCTAAATCGAAAAGAAACTCCCCGGCAGCAGAACCTATATCCAAATGAAGATTCAATTTAGAATTTCCAAACATGTCGCTCAAAGAAGGTATTCTCTCAATTTCATTGAAATTTCTACTAAGTGGATTTACATGCTGTCTCATACAATAATTGGTTTATTTCTCAGCAATAATACAAAGATGCATAATATTCATAACTATGACAATAGTAAGATTAAAAGTAACCGTTTGATGTTTAATTATTATGTATGTAAAAAGAAAAAGTTTTGAACGTTTTTAATCAAGTTTCTATTTGGCTATCATTTCAACTTACAATAATTTTCTTTATTGGTATTCCTGTTGCATTATTCTTTTGGTCCATTAAAAAAAGAAATAAAGCTGTTAATAAACTTCTAACAATTTATTGGAAAATATCACTTTTATTTTTCATAAGCCTTTTACTTTTAATAGGTAAATATAATTATGCTTTGACCATAACAAATATTTCAACAATATTAATGACGACTTCAGTTTGGTTTTGGACTGATATTAATGATGAATTTAAAGAATATGATTTTTCTTACCCCATTATCACAACAACAAAAATATGGAGATGGGCACTAACTTTTATATCTCTAAATTTCTTTATTCAAAGTTTACAAAACTTGAGCTGCTTTTCTTTTATTAATTCTGCTGCATGCGAAATTTGGCTTCACCCTTCTTCAAATTTCTACATTATTATCAAAAATTTATTTAATTTTTTCTTCGGAGCTAATTTTACTCAGCCGGTAGCAAAATATTTAGGATTATTTTCATTACTAATCTACTCTTTAGGATTAATTCAATGGTCAATCCTAAAATTACCTAAAAATGGAAGAAACTCTTACTTCTCCGAAAATGGCAGAAATTGATTTAATAAATAGTCTTGAAAAAATTAGTTCCGAAATACCTGATAGGATACTCAAACTAGAGGGTTTCATTCAAAAAGAAAATCAAAAAGAACAATTAGAAATAATTATTTTCAGAGGTTTCAGTAGCTCAACAACTCATCCAATTGAAATAGATTCAGAAAAAAAAGTAATAGCACTTAATTATATAATTAAGAATTTTAAACTTTATAAAGCACCTTTAACAGAGACCGGAGAAAATTTTATAAGAGAAAATGAAAACTCAGTTTTCTTTTTGAATCAAAAAAACTGGATTTAAATAAATTCAAAATTAATAATATTTGAACATCTTTTGCATAATTTTGTATTTTGTATTCCAATAAAAGTTTCTTTTTGATAATGCCAACATCTATCACATTTTTGACCTTGAGCTTTTAATATTTGTATTTTTCCAAGTGCATTGTCATCAATAATTAGAGAATTTTCCGCTAAATCAGATACCACTTGGAAGTTTGATACTATAAGCCAATCCCTAAATAAATCTACATCTTGATTGCCAAATTCTTTTAGCCAAGTAAGTGAATCTTTTAAAACTTTATCTTCAGGTAAATAATTAACTTCAGTTTCCAAAGCTGCTCCAATTATTTGTTTGTTTCTACATCCTTCTATAGCCTTATTAATTTCAACTCTCAAATTTCTTAAATTTGTAATGTGTTCATTAAGTATTTGATTTTTCCATGACTGCGAAAATATTGGCCATCCTCTTTGAAAGACTGATTTTTCTTTAGTTGAATATGGTATATTTTGCCAAATATCTTCAGCCATATGACAAAGCACTGGAGAAATAAGTACAGCTAAATTTTCAACAACTTTTGACATGACGAACTGACATGATCTTCTCCTAAATTGTGATTTAGAACTTACATACAACCTATCCTTCGCAATATCCAAATAAAAATTTGATAGATCTACAACGCAAAAACTTTGCAAGATTTGGAAAAATTTTGAAAATTCATAATTTTCATAAGCATTTGATATTTCATCTGTAACCTCAACTAGTCTGCCTAACATCCATTGATCTAAGAGAGGCAATTGATCAATTTCAAAATTATCAACATTAGGATCATAATCATGAATATTACCAAGAAGATATCTTGCAGTATTACGAACTTTTCTGTAAACGTCTGAAAGTTGCTTGAGTATATTTGAACCAATTGGAACATCAACTGAATAATCTACAGAGCTTACCCATAGCCTTAAAACATCAGCACCATAAGCAGGGTCAGTTTTTTTATTATTACCTCCATTAATAATTATATTTGGGTCAACAACATTTCCTAAAGATTTACTCATTTTTCTTCCATTTTCATCAAGTGCAAAACCATGAGTTAAAACTTTCTTATAGGGAGGTTTATTATTGACTGCAACAGATGTAAGCAAAGAAGACTGAAACCATCCTCGATGTTGATCTGAGCCCTCTAAATAAAGATCTGCTGGATACTTTAATTCACTTCTCAGTTCACATACTGCGGCCCAGCTAGATCCTGAATCGAACCAAACATCCATTGTATCTGTCCCTTTTTTCCATTGATCCGATTCTTTTGCATAACTTTCAGGCAAAAGATTCTTAACATCCCAATCCCACCAAATATCTGCTCCATGTTCACTAAAAAGTTCTTGAATATGATTAATTATCTCGTTGTTAAGTAGGATATCATTACCATTTTTTTTATAAAAAACTGGAATAGGTACACCCCATGACCTCTGTCTAGAAATACACCAATCTCCTCTCCCAACAACCATAGAATAAATTCTTTTCTTTCCAGTCTCTGGCATCCATTCAACATCTTCGATTGCCTTTAATGCAGATGATCTAAAGCCATTTACAGAGGCAAACCATTGTTCTGTTGCCCTAAAAATAGTTGGTTTTTTGGTTCTCCAATCATACGGATATCTATGTTTATAATTTTCTTGTAATAGAAGCAAATTATTTCCTTTTAAATATTCAATAATTAAATTATTGGCATCTTTCAGGACATTGGATCCTTGAAATTGTCCAGAAGATTCATTTAAGTTCCCTTTTTCATCAACAACACATGTAATAGGTAAATCATATTTTTGCCCCACATTAAAGTCATCTATCCCATGACCAGGTGCAGTATGAACAATTCCAGTACCTGATTCTGTCGTAATGTAATCCCCCCCAATCAAGATTCTGCAATTTTTATCCTTAGTAGGATGTTGATATTCAATATTTTCCAATTCAGAACCTCTAACCTCTAAAAGCACCTTGAAATCTTTATTAAATTTCTTACTTATTTCAGAAGATAAATCCTTTGCAAAAAGGTAAATTCGTTTCTCTTCATCGATAGCAAAAACGTACTTTATTTTTGGATTTACTGCAACTGCTTCATTTGCAGGTATGGTCCAAGGAGTAGTGGTCCAAATAGTTATGAAAGAATTATTTTGAAAAAAATCTTTTTTGATATTAAGATTTTCTGGGTTGAAATTTAATAGAATTTGATCAGATATATTAGTAATTTTTAATGAAACATAAATACTTTTTGAATAATGTTCATCCGGATATTCTAATTCTGCTTCTGCAAGTGCAGTCCTCGAACTTGGACTCCAATGCACAGGTTTAAGACCTCGATATATATATCCATTTAAAAACATTTTCCCAAATACTCCAATCTGAGCAGATTCATAACTTTTCTTAAGAGTTAAGTAAGGGTTATCCCAATTTCCCCATATGCCCCACCTTTTGAAACCCTCCTTTTGATTATTAATTTGAATATGGGCATAATCTGTTGCTTTTTTTCTTAAATTTAGAGTATCAAGATTCTTTCTTTCATCAGATTTTAAATTCTGAAGAACTTTTAATTCAATAGGTAATCCATGACAGTCCCAACCAGGTACGAAATGAACCCTAAATCCTCTTAAGGTTTTGTACTTATTAATTATGTCTTTTAAAACTTTATTAAGGGCATGACCCATATGAAGAGCTCCATTTGCATAAGGAGGGCCATCATGTAATGTAAATATTTCGCCTGAATTGTTTGAACCTAATTGGAAATCAATATCATTATTAGCCCAAAAATTCTGTATCTCAGGTTCTCTTACAACTGAATTTGCGCGCATTGAGAAATCAGTTTTTAATAAATTTAAAGTTTCTTTATAAGAAAAGTCTGATTTTTGTTCTTTGCTATTTTGAGATTTCATTCGACGATATAAGAAATATTGGTGATCAAAAGAATTATTTAAATAAATCTAATTCATTATATTCTTTATTAATTGACCTGTAGTTTTTTTGGGATGTTTCAAATAACCAATTTTTTTATTTCAGAGTTTTATATTATCATTTTTATCATTTCTTACCCACTTTTTTTGGGTTGTATTTTTATTATTGCTACCAAAATTAAGAAAATTTGAAGGTTTAGTGAAATCAGAAAATACCAGATTTATGGATTCTAATATTTTCAAAAAGTTATTTTTAAACTCCAAAAAGGTAATTAATTTTTTCTTTTCGTTATCTGTCAATTGGTACCATCTAGATAAAAAAAGCTCTACTAGATAAAAAACAACTAGTACTGTTAAAAAAAGGAAAATTACAAAAAATGATTCACCTAGTGTTTTATGTTTAATTATTAATATCAAACCTATTATTAAATTTAAAAAAGCTTTTATTAAGTCTTTTGGTTTGCCGAGCTCAAGATAAATTATCGGTACAGTTAGAAAAATGGTCCCAACCAAAATATAAAAAGTTCCCAAATAAAATATCAAACTATTCATTAAATTCAATGCTTAATTAAATTATAAGACTTGATATCAAGAAACAAACTATGTATCAGAATTTCCTTAAGTGCGGTCGGGGAGACTTGAACTCCCACACCCGAAGATACGAGTACCTAAAACTCGCGCGTCTACCAATTCCGCCACGACCGCTCAAATAAAATAATAATTGAAAGAGGTTTATTTTAAAAATTTTTTTTCTTAAGATGATTAATTTGACACATTAAAATTGAATTAAAAATCTCCTAAAAGAAATTTTTTTGTTTAAGCGTGCAATCATCTTAAAATATTAGTTATATTATTTAAAGAATAAAAGAAACGATTTCAAACTTAACCAGTAAAAATACAACGAAAAATACTAATTCTTCAAAAACATTTAATTGGCAAAAAGAGATTAAAAATTACCTAAATCCGCCAAGTTTTTGGAATCCAACATTAGGTTTATTTTTTGGCGGTTATTTTCTTGCGTTTCTTAGCATATGGCAATGGTATAGAGGGGTTTGGCCTTTACCTTTACTTGTAGCCACTGCTTTTTTAGCTTTACATATTGAAGGTACTGTTATTCATGATGCCTGTCATAAAGCTGCTCATCCAGTTCCTTGGATAAATCAAGCAATGGGCCATGGCTCAGCTATTTTATTAGGTTTTAGCTTCCCAGTTTTTACGAGAGTTCATTTACAACATCATATTCACGTAAATCACCCCAAAAATGATCCAGATCATATTGTTAGTACTTTTGGTCCAATTTGGCTAATTGCTCCAAGATTTTTTTATCATGAGGTGTTTTTCTTTCAAAGAAAACTCTGGCGAAGATATGAATTACTACAATGGGGAATTGAAAGATCCATATTCCTGACAATTATCTTGGCAGGTTTGAAATTTGACTTTATGAATTTAATTTATAATTTATGGTTCGGTCCAGCATTAATGGTAGGAGTCACTTTAGGAATATTTTTTGATTATTTACCCCATAGACCATTTCGATCAAGAAATAAATGGATAAATTCTCGAGTTTATCCAAGCAAATTTATGAATTTATTAATAATGGGACAAAATTACCATCTCATTCATCATCTATGGCCTTCGATTCCTTGGTTTGAATACAAAATAGCTTATGAAAAAACTAAGCCTTTATTGGATATAAAAGGCTCCCCTCAAAGGGTTGGGATATTTGAAAGTAAAGAAGACATTTTTAACTTTATTTATGATTTATTAATAGGTGTAAGGAGTCATAGCAAAAAGAGGGGGAAAATAAGAAAAATCATAAATTTATATCCAGGCTTTAAGATAAAAAAATTTTTATTAAAGCTTGTCAACAAAACATTTATTGGAAGCAACTAACTTACTCATTCATTAATAATTTTTGGTACTTTAAAATATTTATCTTCTCTCGATGGACCCAATTCTAAAAGTTCTTCATTGCAATCAGAATTTTTCTTTTCGTCTTTTCTAAATACATTTACAACCTCTATAGCTCTGGTTGTACAGGGAGCATCATCTGTATCAATTTTTTCAAGTTGTCTTATATAATCCAATATCTTTTCTAATTGTTGTGCATGATTATTAATTTCATTCTCGTTAAGTTCTAATCTCGCTAAATGAGCAACTTTTTTTACTTCCTCTTTAGTTATTTTTGTCATACATTTAATATCTTTCTTATTAAATAATAGTTTATTAAGAACAACTTATTTAGATATCCTTTGAATTTCAAATAATTTTAAAAAATAATCACATCTTTTTGAAAATCAATATCAATTAATAGCCTTAATTATTTTTCTCAGCTAAATATGTTATTAGATAGATATTGAAAAATAGAAGAAGAATTCTTTCCAAAAAATTTTTTTTATCGGCACTCTAAACTTGTTGCTCCTGATTTAATAGGCTGTTACCTCATAAAAAAAAATAATGAGATAGATCAAGTTAAAGGAGTCATTGTTGAAACTGAAGCGTATTCACAGGAAGAAGAGGCCTGTCATGGCTACCGCAAAATGACTGAATCAAACAAATCATTATTTGGCAAACCTGGCACATTTTATATTTACAAATCTTATGGCATTCATCATTGTTTAAACATAGTTACTGATAAAGAAAATTTTGCGAGTGGTGTTTTGATAAGATCAGTTTTTATCTCTAATGAGAATGAAAGATTAGCTTCTGGACCAGGCCTAGTAACAAAAACATTCAGTATAGATATTTCATTTAACTCACTTGAAGTTCTTAATAACAAATCTTTATGGATTTCTCCACGAGACTACACTCTAGAAGAAAAAGATCTTATTCAAACTACGAGAATTGGCATATCAAAGGCAAAAAATATAAAATGGCGTTGGTATCTCAAAAATAGTAGGAGTGTAAGTAAAAGATTAAAAGGTGACAGAACACCTAAATTTCAATAATCATTTATCTTTTTAAGCGTAATGCAAATTTGGCCTCATAAACATATCCACACACTCGCTAATTTTTCAATTAAAGATTATGAGTCAGTATTTGAATTAGCTAATAGATTTGATGCACTAAAGAATGCAGGAACAAAAAAGATACCGGCCTTACAAGGGACTTTGGTAACGTCTTTATTTTTTGAAGCTAGTACAAGAACAAAAAATAGTTTTGAGCTTGCAGCAAAAAGACTTTCTGCTGATGTCCAAACATTTGCGCCATCCTCCAGCTCTCTAACAAAAGGCGAAACAATAATTGATACGGCCATAACTTATTCTGCTATGGGGGCAGATACATTAGTTATAAGACATTCATCAAGTTATATAACCTTTGAGATCGCAAAAAAACTTGATGCAATAAATGCCAAGACTTCGGTTCTTAATGCAGGAGATGGATTACATAGTCACCCCAGCCAAGGATTGCTTGACATCTATACATTGATAAAATTCTTTTCCCAAAAAACACTGAATCCAGAGGTTTTAAATTCCAAAAAAATTTTAATAATTGGCGACGTTAACCATTCAAGGGTTGCCAGGTCAAATCTTTGGGCTTTGAGTGCATTCGGCGCAGATATAATCTTATGTGGTCCTAAGACATTAATACCTGATGAATTTATCAATTTTTTAAAAACCCCTGCGCCAAATCAAACAGAAGATCCAGTTAAATCAAGAGGTTCCATAACAATTTCTAGATCATTGGAAGAATCAATAAAAATTGCAGATGCGATTATTGTTTTAAGACTCCAGAAAGAGAGAATGATGGAAAATTTACTAAGTAGCATTGATTCATATAGTTTGGATTATGGCTTAACCGCAGAAAAATTATCTTTAAATAAAAAAGAAATTCCAATTCTACATCCCGGTCCAATTAACAGAGATATTGAAATTAGTAGCAAAGTGGTAGATCAATATCCTAATTGCTTAATTAATAATCAAGTTGCAAATGGTATCCCTATAAGAATGGCTTTGCTTTATCTATTACAGAAAAATAACAAGTAAATTTATAGCAACTTAAGACTTTCTGTAAAGAAACCATAAAATAATCCTAATCTTAAAGAATCCAATAAAAGTACTAAAAATTTCTTTTTCCTTTCAAATCTAAAATTTCTTCTCAAAACTATTAAAAACTCAATAAAAACTACTGATAAAAAAGCGGCTACAGGATCCATGAGTTCCACAACTGCACTTACCATACCAAGAGAACTTCCAAAAAAGTATCCGATTAAAAGTGTAATCAATGATATTGAATATCTTCGCCATGGATTATTAGCCCAAATACTAATTGTCTGAATATTTTCCACAATTTTTAGCTGAAATTTTGTCTTTTGAGGTTTAACAACCATTTTGCATTAAACTAGGCCGCTTCTGAGTTTGATTGAATTTTAGTATTTCCTTCTATTAATTCAAGTAATGCTTCCAACTGAGCCATTAACCCTCTTAATTCGCCTGACTCAGGGAAAAGGTCATCTTCTTTTATTCCTAAATGCATTTCTCTGAGCTCTTGCCTTAAATAGCGTATGTGACTAATGACTTGCTCTCTTTTGGTTTGCGACATGATATAAATCTTTGCTTATATTTTAAGAAAGAATATTTTTGAAAAGGAGAGTTTGCATATTTATGACTGAGAATGAAGATAAATGAGCTAACAACAATTTGAAAAGATTATGAAAATTGAAAATTATCATATCCTTGAAAATATGTACTTAATTCTCATATCAATTTTAAATAATTACTTGAGGCTTTATTATTAGAGTATATTGACTCTACTCAATATGAAATTCATTTCTGAAAATAAAATAAGTAAGGAACTAGTAAATTCTTTTGATGAAGAAATGACCTTTGAGCTCGCTAAAAGGCTAGAAGAAGATAATTATAATACTCCATTTGATGGTTTAAAAGACTGGCACTTACTGAGGGCTCTTGCAATCAATAGGCCTGAATTAACGACTAATTATACCCATCTCCTCGATCAGGAACCTTTCGATGAAAACTAAAAGTAAGGACTCAAAAATAAAGGTTCTTTTATTAATAACTGGAAGTATTGCAGCTGTAAGAATTCCATTATTAGTTAGCCAATTAGCGAAAGAAAATTATGAAATAAGATGCGTTTTATCAAAAAATGCAGAAAAATTAATAAAGCCGCTTTCTCTTTCTATTTTAAGTAGAAACCCGTGCATTTTAGAAAATGATCAATGGTCTGATGGTCAATCAACACCTCTTCACATAGAACTAAGTAATTGGGCTGATATTTTAATCATCGCCCCTTTAACAGCGACAACATTAGCAAAATGGGTAGCTGGAAATGCAGATGGATTGATCCCTAGCATCTTAATAGCAAATATAAAGCCCATTATTGTTGCACCAGCAATGAATACACAAATGTGGCTAAATAAAGCTGTCCAAAAAAATTATGAGAATTTACAGAATTACGAAAATGTTTTGTCTTTGCAACCAAGTGAAGGCCTCTTAGCATGTGATGCTATTGGCATCGGTAAGATACCTCCTAATGATCTAATCCAATTAGCTCTTGAATTTATAGCTTCACATAAACAAAATGAATATCGCAAAGATTTACTTGATAAAGAAATTTTAATAACTGGAGGGTGTACCTCAGAAAAAATTGACGCGGCAAGACATATCACTAACAAAAGTTCTGGAGCTATGGGCCTACTTCTCTCTCAAGTAGCGAGGTTCAGGGGAGCACAAGTAAAATATGTTCATGGTCCTCTGAAAATCGATAAGAATCTTACTGATGGAATAAAAAGATATGAAATTGAAACTAGTGTTGATTTAATTAGGGCACTTAAAAATGAAATATCAAATTGCGATTATTTTTTCATGAATGCAGCAGTATCTGATTTCAAAATAACCTCTGATACTTCAGCTAAAATTCCAAAAAATCAAATTAATGCTTATTTGAATAAAAACTTTGAGCTAGTCCCAGATATTTTAAAAACAATTAGTGAATCAAAAAAAGATCACCAAGTTTTTGTAGGCTTTTCTGCTTTTACAGGATCTATTGAAGAGGCAAGAATAAAAATTAAAGAAAAGATTATTCAAAAAGGTTGTGATTATCTTTTCGCAAACCCAATTGATCTTGAAGGTCAAGGATTTGGTTTTTTAGCACAAAATGAAGGTTGGCTATTTAATAAAGAAAATATGGAGCATCATATAAAAAAAACATCCAAAATTGATTTAGCAAATAAATTAATAACCCAAATTATTTCATTAAAAAAATAAAAAAAAATTTTTTAATTTGTATTTTTTTGTAATCTTAATCATTAAAAATAATGTGATAGCTTAAAATGATTCCAGTTTTTTAAAATCTAAAAAGCTACGGGTTGTTTCGAGGATTTAATAGTCCTATCTTTTATGGTCCTTTCCCTTGTAATATCCGTACTGAACTTATTAGATGACCTTTAATCTATCGTCACAGAACTTTACTGCAACTTTAATTATGAGAATTCGTTCTTTCTTAGCTTTTGTTATTTCAATTTGTATAACTTTTGCTTTCGTACCTGTTAAAACATTTGCTTTTTCTGAAAGAGGAAATGCACAATTCACAGATGTTGTTAACACAGGAAAAGCTAATGATTGCCCTACATTAGACTCATCTCTTGTCGGATCAATATCTCTAGGGAATGGAGATAGCCTTAAAGGAATATGCATGCATCCAACAGAAGTTTATGTAAAAGTGCCAGGGACAAAACGAAAAGCTGCAGAATTTGTTTCTACAAAAATTATTAGTCCTAGAAATAACACCACAGTGACAGAAGTTTATGGAGATATAGATTCAGGAACTTTCACTGAAAAGGGTGGTATTGATTTTCAACTTATTACTGTATTAACTCCTGGTGGTTTAGAGGTGCCATTTGCATTCTCAGCAAAAGATCTTACAGCTAATTTACCTTCATCAATTGAGCCAGGCACTGAGGTTAGTGGTTCAACATTTACACCTAACTACAGAACTGGTGACTTTCTAGATCCTAAGGCAAGAGCTAAAAATACTGGTGTTGAATATGCTCAAGGTTTAGTTGCATTAGGAGGCGATGACGAAGAACTTGCAAAAGAAAATATTAAAGTTGATGTAAACGGTACTGGCGTTATTACTCTTTCAATCAACAATGTAGATTCTGACACAGACGAATTTGCTGGTACTTTTGAAGCAATCCAACCTTCAGATACAGATATGGGTTCAAAGGATCCACTGGATGTAAAAATAATTGGGGAGCTTTACGGAAGAAAGGCATAAATCCTACTCAAGAGAAAAAGGGGGTTAAACCCCTTTTTTTTTTCAAAATTTTTCTTTATCAATTTTAAAAATGGAATTACAACAAAAGAATAAAACAGATACTAATGGACTAATACCGCCTTATGGAGGAGAACTAAAAAATTTAATTATCAAAGATAAAAACCTTAAAAATGAACTTATTTCTAAATCTACTTATGAGTTTGAATGTAGCGAGAGAAATGCATGCGATGTAGAACTTTTGATGGTTGGAGCTTTTTCTCCATTGGAAGGTTTTATGGATGAAAATAACTACAATTCGGTCATTAAAAAAAATAGAAATACAAGCGGGTTGCTTTTTGGCTTGCCTATTGTATTTGATTCAAATAATGAAAAAGTAAAAACTGGAGATACTATATTACTTACCTATAAAAAACAAAAAATAGCAGTTTTAGAAGTTAGCTCTAAATGGGAGCCTGACAAGTCCTTAGAAGCTGAACTTTGTTATGGTACTAATTCTTTAGATCATCCTGCTGTTAAGATGATTTTTAACGAGAGAGGTAGATTTTATATAGGAGGAAGAGTTTATGGTTTCGAACTACCAATTAGAGAATTCCCCTGCAAAACCCCTGAAGAAGTTAGATCTACACTGCCATCAAATCATGATGTAGTTGCATTTCAATGCAGAAATCCAATTCATAGAGCACATTATGAATTATTTACTAATGCCTTACTTTCAGAAAATGTCTCCTCTAACTCAGTTGTTTTAGTTCATCCAACTTGTGGGCCAACTCAACAAGATGATATTCCTGGAAAAGTTAGATATTTGACCTACAAAGAATTAGAAGAGGAAATATCTGATGAAAGAATAAAATGGGCTTTTTTACCTTATTCAATGCATATGGCAGGGCCAAGAGAAGCCCTTCAACATATGATAATAAGAAGAAATTATGGCTGCACCCACTTTATTATTGGTAGAGATATGGCTGGTTGTAAGTCGTCGTCAACTGGTGAAGATTTTTATGGTCCATATGATGCCCAAAATTTTGCGAATAAGTGTGCAGATGAATTGATGATGCAAACTGTTCCTTCAAAAAATTTAGTTTATACCAAGGAAAAAGGATATATAACAGCTGAAGAAGCTAAAGAATGTAATTATGAAATTATGAAACTTAGTGGTACGGAATTTAGAAAGAAATTGAGGAATGGAGAACCAATTCCTGAATGGTTTGCATTCAAAAGTGTAGTAGATGTTCTAAGACGCTCTTAATATTGTTTTATTATTAGTATTATAGATTTATTAAAGATTTTTTATCGTGAACAAACGTTGGAGAAACGTAGGACTTTATGTCCTAGCTGTCATTACTGTAATTTTCATTGGTACTTCAGTTTTTGATAAACCTAGTACTGAAAGTTCTACAAAGACTTTGAGATATAGTGATTTTATAGAGGCAGTTCAAGATAAAGAAATTAGTAGAGTCCTTATATCTCCAGATAATGCAACAGCTCAAGTTGTTGAAAATGATGGAAGCAGATCTGAGGTCAATTTAGCCCCTGACAAAGATTTACTAAAAATCCTAACTGACAATAATGTAGATATCGCTGTAACTCCTACAAAATTAGCCAATCCATGGCAACAGGCTTTAAGTAGCTTGATCTTCCCAGTACTTTTAATTGGAGGCCTATTTTTTCTTTTCAGAAGATCTCAAAGTGGTAATGCTGGAGGTGGTAACCCTGCCATGAGTTTTGGCAAGAGCAAAGCTAGACTTCAAATGGAACCATCTACACAAGTAACCTTTTCAGATGTTGCTGGTGTAGAAGGTGCAAAATTAGAATTAACTGAAGTTGTAGATTTCCTAAAAAGTCCAGATAGATTTACTGCTGTCGGGGCAAAAATTCCAAAAGGTGTTCTTCTTGTGGGCCCTCCAGGTACAGGAAAAACTTTATTAGCTAAAGCAGTTGCTGGGGAAGCGGGTGTGCCATTTTTCTCAATATCAGGTTCAGAATTTGTTGAAATGTTCGTAGGTGTTGGTGCTAGTAGAGTTAGAGACCTTTTTGAGCAGGCTAAAAAGAATGCTCCATGCATAGTATTCATAGACGAAATCGATGCAGTCGGAAGACAAAGAGGAGCAGGTATGGGTGGAGGAAATGATGAAAGAGAACAAACTTTAAACCAACTCCTTACTGAAATGGATGGTTTCGAAGGTAATTCTGGAATAATAATTGTTGCTGCTACCAATAGACCTGATGTTTTGGACTCAGCTTTAATGCGTCCTGGAAGATTTGATAGACAGGTAACAGTAGATAGACCTGATTATGCAGGAAGACTTCAAATATTAAATGTTCACGCTAAAGACAAAACACTTTCCAAAGATGTAGATCTAGATAAAGTTGCTAGAAGAACTCCAGGATTTACAGGTGCCGATTTAGCTAATCTATTAAATGAAGCAGCAATATTAGCAGCTAGAAAAGATTTAGATAAAGTAAGTAATGATGAAGTCAGCGATGCCATTGAAAGGGTTATGGCAGGTCCAGAAAAGAAAGATAGAGTCATCAGTGATAAGAAAAAAGAATTAGTTGCTTATCATGAAGCAGGTCATGCACTTGTTGGAGCATTAATGCCAGATTATGATCCTGTAGCAAAAGTTTCGATAATTCCTAGAGGTCAAGCTGGAGGTTTAACCTTCTTTACTCCAAGTGAGGAAAGAATGGAATCAGGTCTTTACTCTCGTTCTTACCTTCAAAATCAAATGGCAGTAGCTCTTGGGGGAAGAGTTGCTGAAGAAATTGTCTATGGAGAAGAAGAGGTTACAACTGGAGCTTCAAACGATTTACAGCAAGTTGCTAATGTAGCAAGACAAATGATTACTAAATTTGGTATGAGCGACAAAATAGGTCCAGTAGCTTTAGGCCAATCTCAAGGTGGAATGTTTCTTGGGAGAGATATGAGCTCTACAAGAGACTTCTCTGAAGATACTGCTGCGACAATAGATGTTGAGGTTTCAGAGCTTGTTGATGTGGCATACAAAAGAGCTACAAAAGTCTTATCAGATAACAGAACTGTTCTCGACGAAATGGCTCAAATGCTTATCGAGAGAGAAACAATAGATACTGAAGATATTCAGGATTTGCTCAACCGCTCAGAAGTTAAAGTGGCAAACTATATTTAATCTCAAAAATTTTAATTTTAATGAATTATAAAAAAGATTCTTTTTCGGAGTTCCTGAAAAAAGACTCTTTTTTTTTACTTATAAAACCTGAAGATAATATTTACTCAAATACCTCTATAAGAAATTCATTTTTTGATGAATTAGAAAGCTTAGTAAAAATAGGATTAAAAAATATTGAAATAAGTTGGTCAAACAACAAAAATTGGTTGGATTTTGTATCCGAAATCAAACTCAAATATCCAAGAATTAATTTAGGCTCTGCCTCTATAATCAATAAGCAATCAATAGAAGATTCATTAAAAATTGGATTAAATTTTTCTATGATGAAATTTTGGGATAAAAATCTTTTCAATTATGCGAAGTCAAATAATTATTTATTAATTCCAGGAATTAAAAATTTAAAAGATCTTAAGGAAGCGATAAATTTAAATTGCAGCATTATCAAAATTTATCCAATAAAAGGTAAAGATAGTTCTATTGATATACTTAACTTTAAAAATATTGATTTCATTGCTGCTGGGGGCCTATCAATCAATGATGTAAAAACTTATAAATCTTTAGGATATAAAGCAATCGTGATTGGAGATAAAGGTATCAAAAATAAAAAATTTGATCCAAAAATATATGACTGTCTGAAAAATAACAAAAATAATTAAATCAAAGACAAATATAATTATCTTTCAGAATTAATAATTATGCATTAAGCCACATTGTGCATGATTCAGGAGCAAATGATCAGCGAGCACTAAAGCGACCATTGCATCAACCATGGGAACTGCTCTAGGGAGAACGCATGGATCATGTCTTCCTTTTGCCTTCATCAACACTTCTTTTCCTTCAGCATTTACTGTTTTCTGTTCTTTCCCGATGGTTGCTGTAGGTTTAAAAGCTATCTTCATTTCAATATTTTCGCCATTACTTATTCCTCCTTGTATACCTCCTGAATTGTTAGATATTGTTCTTAACTTACTAATATCATCAGACTTAATGAAGGCATCATTATGTTCGCTACCTTTTAAATAAGTTCCAGAGAAACCTGAACCTATTTCAAAGCCTTTCGTGGCAGGCAAAGACATCAAAGCCTTCGCTAAATCAGCTTCTAATTTATCAAATACAGGCATCCCAAGACCAGACGGAACATTTCTTACAAGACATTCGATTACTCCGCCACAAGAGTCTCCTTGACGCTTTAATTCCTTAATTCTCTCGATCATTTCTGCTGAAACCTTCTCATCAGGACATCTAACAATATTAGAATCTATTTTATTGAGAGAAATCTTCTCTTTATTTATATCAGAATCAATATCATGTATACGCTTTACCCAAGATAATATTTCAGTATTACATAAAGTTTTTAATAATTGTTTTGCTACAGCACCAGCCGCTACTCTCCCAATTGTTTCTCTTGCAGAGGCTCTTCCGCCCCCAGAACTTGCCTGAATTCCATATTTCAAATGATATGTACCATCTGCATGAGAAGGTCTAAATACTTGCTCCAAATTATTATAATCTACTGGTCTTTGATCCTTATTTCTTACCAACATCGCTATTGGAGTTCCAAGTGTTAACCCTTCTTTTATCCCACTTAATATTTCAATTTTATCTTCTTCATTTCTGGGTGTTGTAATGTCACTTTGGCCAGGTCTGCGCCTATCTAATTCATTTTGTATCAGATTTATATCTATTTTTAACTTAGGTGGACATCCATCAAGAATAACTCCCACTGCACCACCATGTGATTCTCCAAAAGTACTAACACGAAAAATTTTTCCAAAACTACTACTCATAGAAATATCAAATGTTTTATCTATATATAAACATTATATGAAACCAATTGAAAATTAAACAAAAAAAAGCCCCCAAAAAGGGGGCTTGTAAATTTAAGAACTTTAAGCTTAACCGATAGCTGGAGCTGAAAGAGCTACTGTTGTAGACTCAGCTGCTGCTAGATCAAGTGGGAAGTTGTGAGCGTTACGCTCGTGCATTACTTCCATACCTAGGTTTGCTCTGTTAAGAACGTCACCCCATGTAGGAACAATCTTACCGTTTGCATCAACAACTGACTGGTTGAAGTTGAAACCGTTAAGGTTGAATGCCATTGTGCAGATACCCATTGAAGTTAACCATACACAAACAACTGGGAATACAGCTAGGAAGAAGTGAAGACTTCTGCTGTTGTTGAAACTTGCATATTGGAAGATCAAACGACCGAAGTAGCCATGAGCTGCAACGATGTTATATGTTTCTTCTTCTTGTCCGAACTTGTAACCATAGTTCTGAGACTCTGTCTCAGTTGTTTCTCTGATTAGAGATGAAGTAACAAGTGAACCATGCATAGCTGAGAATAAAGATCCTCCGAACATACCAGCAACACCAGCCATGTGGAATGGGTGCATAAGAATGTTGTGCTCTGCCTGGAAAACAAACATGAAGTTAAATGTTCCAGAGATACCTAGAGGCATTCCGTCAGAGAATGAACCTTGACCGAATGGGTATACAAGGAATACTGCGAAAGCTGCTGAAACTGGTGCAGAGTATGCAACACAGATCCATGGACGCATACCTAAACGGTATGAAAGCTCCCACTGTCTTCCCATGTATGCTGAAATACCAATTAGGAAGTGGAAAATTACAAGCTGGTAAGGACCACCGTTGTATAACCACTCATCTACAGTAGCTGCTTCCCAAATTGGGTAGAAGTGTAGACCAATAGCGTTTGATGAAGGAACAACTGCACCTGAGATGATGTTGTTTCCATATAGGAATGAACCAGCAACTGGCTCTCTAATTCCGTCGATGTCTACTGGTGGTGCTGCGATGAATGCAACGATGAAGCAAGCCGCTGCTGTAAGAAGGCATGGAATCATTAAGACGCCGAACCAACCAACATAAATTCTGTTGTTAGTTGATGTTACCCACTCACAAAACTGTGGCCAACCTTTTAACAGCGAAGAACGCTGCTGCTGAATAGTTGTCATGAGTTCGTAAAGTATGTCTCTAAAATGAGACGTGTAAATAAAAACGGAAAATAAATTCCGCTTCGAAGATTTTAGACCAAAATCGCTAAAAATGTGTAAATATTTTTTCTTTAAGTAAACTTATTTTTTGGAAAACAGGAGAAAAGAACTTCCATGTCTTAAGATTTTCTTTGTTATTGAGGATTCAACTTGGTAATAATCGAATGGCTTCTTAACGGAAAAAGATCTAGAGAGGTAGTTTCCTTAAGAGAGGCTAAGCATAGAAGACTGCAATTAGAGGCTTTTGGAGCTGTTATTTATTGGAGTCAAAGAATTTAGGTTTTTAAGGTTTAAAAATTAGAAAAAAAAAATAAAAGTATTAAATATTAAATAAACTTATCTATAAAATAAAAAATCCTTATTAGTTTTCAACGATTTATTGTTCCGGTTTCTTAATTTAAAAACTTTCAAACTCTTGAACCCATTGTTTTTTGGAACAAATCACTTCTTTTTTTGTGTAGCTCATGGCAATTTTTTTTTCCTTATAAGCAACTTCTCCAATAAAAACAGGCCAAATCAATTGGTCCCGTTCATATTTGTGGATTATTCCTTGGCTATCCAGAAATAATGGATCTCCTCTTTTAATCATTTTCCAATCTTGGTTTATTCTCTCAGGATGAATTATGCCATCAATATCGCCCTTTTCATCTCTTGGATAATCTATACTCCCTTGATGAACGTGAACTACTAATTCCTTTGGAAGTTCTATAAGTTTATTTTTTAATTTATCTATCTCTTCCCTCAGGGAGCTAATTATTAGAGAGAATCTATTTATAATATTTTGATCATAAAAATTTTGTGCGACAGCTCCTATTTCAATAACTAAACCACATGGCCAAGCTTCTACAAGAAAGCCTGTTTGGGCTTTATCTTTTTCGTGCAAATAAATAGGCAATCCAAATTTGTTCTGCAGTAATGCAGCTAAACAAAAATCTTTGGATCTCCTCCCATACATAACAATGCTAGTTCCCATATTTGCAGTAGTAGTGTGCAAATCGATTGCAATTTGACAGGGTTTAGATCCGTCAATTCCAAATTCATCTACTAAAAAATTGGCTCTATTAATTTCATATAAGCTATTCTTATGTTGATCAAAATTCTCAATTTCTTTAAAAGATCTATTTAAATCTAAATCTATATACCTGCAACCTTTTTCATAGGCAGCAGGATTACCTATGATGTACTCATACTCAATACCATTATTTAAACTATTTTCCTTTCTATTAAATTGCTGAACAGCCCAAACAGGATTAATTTCGTTCCCATGCGTGCCTGAAACGATAAGTATTCTTTGAACAGTCATTTTTTCTTTAAAAATAAAATTTTATGCAAAATAAATACCTTATAAAGGCCTCCAGAAAATTCTGGTTTTGGTTTTGGACCCAATTAATGAATGGCTTCGCGCCATCAGATTTATATGGTAATTATAAAAGGCCTAAAGGTATAACCATTAATAGTGAATACGATATTAATAATGAGAATGGACAAATTTATTTATTAGTAGGTCATTCTTGTCCATGGTGTCAAAGAACATTACTCGTACACGAAATAAAAGATTTATCTAAAAAAGTTAAAGTAATTTTTTTAAAGGCAGACGTTGAGCATGGCGAATGGATTTTCAATACAAAGATTAAGGAATGCATAAGACTTTCAGACCTTTACAAAAAAGCTAATAAAAAGATTATTTTTAGAGCGACATTACCTCTTTTAATTAGCTTTGTAAAAGATGAAGTAAATATTCTTTCTAATGAAAGTTCACAGATTATAAGACTACTCAATTCAATAAAAAGTGAATCGAAATATCAGTCATTAAGTATTAAAGATGGTAATCAAAAATTTTTAGATTTAATTAATTACAGCATTAATGATGGCGTATATAAATGTGGTTTCGCCAGAAACCAGTCAGCTTACGAAAAAGCAAGTAAAAATCTTTTCGCAGCTATAAATGAAATTGAAAATTTACTACAGAAAAATAAAGGGGACTGGATATTTGGAGAAGAGTTAACCTACGCAGATATTTACCTTTTTCCAACGCTTATAAGATGGGAATTAATATATAGCAAATTTTTCAAATGTACTGAACAAGAACTATCAAGTTTTGAAAAGATTATTGAATGGAGATTAAAATTCTTTAAATTATCTAATGTAAATAGGACATGCTTCGACAATAAATGGAAAAAAGATTACTACAAAGCTTTATTCCCTTTAAACCCAAATCAAATAATCCCAGTTTTACCATCGCTAAAGGACATAATGAAAGTAGAGTCCTAAAAAAAATAAATCAATTTCAAAAAAAATGATGTTGTAATGAACACTTATTTAGTTCATAGATAATGCAATTTCATTAGAAATTAACTATGTTATGTATGTCTACTAAAGTATGAAAAGCTTAAAATGAAATCCATTGACGAACACATCCAAAAAGATCAATCGGAAATCGAATCTGCAAAAGCAGAGGGCAATCTTCCAAAGGTCAGACATTTAACTGAAGAGCTAAAAGAACTCGAAGAGTATAAGGATCATCATCCAGATGATAAACATGACCCTAATGCTTTGGAACTATTCTGCGATGCCAACCCAGACGAACCAGAATGTCTTGTTTATGATGATTAAATTTTTTCTTTTGATAGATAATACACAATAAAAAAGGGCTCTAAAAGCCCTTTTTTTTATTTACTAATTCTACTAGTAATCTCTATTAAAGTCGGATGGACTTCCTGTAAGTGAACATACAACCGACTCTTCATTTTTCATTTCCTTGACTTCTACAATTGGTCTTCCCATTTTCTTCAAAACCTCAATATCTTGAATAGTTTGACATCTAGCTATTATTTTTCCTTGTTGATCAAAGCAAGTATAGAAATTCATATTTTGTTTAAAGAGGTATCTTATTTATGACTAATTTTCATTATTAAATCAAGTGTTTTTTTTACAAAAAAATTTTAAATTTAAGTTAGATCCTTTTCCATACTTCAGAAAGCAGTGAAGATAAACCTTTTTTTAAAGATGAAGAAATAACTAAAACTTTCTTTTTAGATAAATCTTCTAACTTTTTTGAAATTATTTTCAAATAATCATCATCTACCAGCTCCATTTTATTCAATACTATTATCCTCTCTTTATCTAAAAGACCTTTTCCATATTTTTTTAATTCCTGCTCAATTATCTCAAAATCATGTAAAGGATTTTCTGCAATTGCATCAATTAAGTGAACAAGCATCTTCGTTCTTTGGATATGCCTTAAAAAATCATGACCTAAACCTACTCCATCAGCTGCCCCTGATATTAATCCAGGAATATCCGCAAAAAGGCAACTATTCCCATCAATTTTTCTTACTACACCTAAGTTGGGTATTAGAGTTGTGAAAGGATAATTTGCGATTTTTGGACGGGCAGATGATACAACAGAAATCAAGGTACTTTTCCCAGCATTTGGAAGACCTATGATCCCAACCTCTGCAAGAAGTTTTAGTTCTAATTGAATCTCCCATATCTCTCCATCTTTTCCTTCAGTGAATGATTCTGGGGCTCTATTTTGATTACTTAAATAGTAAGCATTACCATGTCCACCTCTTCCTCCAATGGCAATAGTTAAACACTGTTTATGTTTAGTTAAGTCTCCTAAAATAATGCCGGTTTTAATATCCCTTATTTCTGTACCGCAGGGTACTTTAAGGATTGTATCCTCACCTGAAGCACCTGATCTCTTATTAGGACCTCCTTTGCATCCATCTTCAGCAATTATTTCACGTTTGAATTTGAAATCTAATAATGTTTGTAGATTATTATCAGCCATCAAAATAACTGAACCCCCTTTGCCACCATTGCCCCCCGAAGGTCCTCCAGCAGGAACGAATTTTTCTCTTCTAAATGAAACTATTCCATTTCCACCTTTTCCAGCTTTAAGAATAATGTTGGCTTGATCAATAAATTGCACTTAATACGATTATTAAATTGTTTTCTAGGTATTTTTAATTTTATTTTATCCACGCAATACTGCAACCAGGGCCACCCTCGTTGTTGGCTGCATCTTCAATCTTATCAACATAATTTAAACCTGATAACCAATTTCTTAGTCCTTTCTTTAATTTCCCTGTGCCAATTCCATGAACGATCCATAACGGTCCATGAAATTTTCTAATTTTCTCCTCAATAATTATTTCGGCTTCATGAACTCTTAACCCTCTTACGTCAATTGTATTTTTACTCGTTCTAATTTTAGAAAAAGAAAAATCTTCTCTTGTAGACTTGATCTCAATTTTTGAACTTTTAAAATTAGGCTTTTCTCCATTAATACCTTCAAAGTCATTTACAGATAATGTGCTTCTAAATGAACCACATTTAATTTCATAAAAACCACCTTTTTTATCTAAATCTACAATTTGTCCCGTACTATTTAGACTTTTAATCTTTACAAAATCGCCTACCTGAGGATTCCATGATATTGACTTTTCAGATTTTTTTGGGGTTAAATGTTCCCTCTCAATTTCCTTTAATCTTTTTCCAATAATTCTAGTATCCTCTCCATTAACATTTTTATCTCTTAATTTTTTTATCAAATCTATCACCTCTTTTTTAGCAGATATAATATGTTTTGATAATTTAGACCTTTCAATTTCCTGGATTTTTTGAGCATTTATTTTTTGATATTCATAATTTCTCTTCAATTCATCATGTAATATTTCAGTCCTTGCAATCAATTCTGCAGCAGCTTCTGCAGAATTTTGTTGTTTAATCCTCTCTTCCTCAAGTCCTTTAATAATACTGTTAATATTGTCAATTTCTTTTGGCTTTAAATAATTTGCAGCTTCATTGAGTATGCTTTCATCGAGACCAATTCTCTTTGAAATTGACAAAGCATTACTTCTCCCAGGAATACCCCAATTGAGTATATATTTTGGCTTCAAAGATTCCTCATCAAAGGCAACTGATACGTTTTCAAATCTTGTGTCGTTATATTTTAAAGCCTTAATATCTCCATAATGTGTAGTTGCCAAAGTGATATCAGATTTATTTGCAAATTCTTTTAATAAAGCCATCGCAAGAGCACTTCCTTCAAGAGGATCTGTGCCAGATCCAATCTCATCTAACAAAACAACTGATAATCCTTTCTTATAATCAAGCGAATCTAATATCTCTTTTATGCGGGATATATGCCCACTGAAGGTAGATAAATTTTCTTCTAATGATTGATTATCTCCAATATCCACATATATATTTGGACAAAAAGGGATAACAGGATTATTAGTTGAAGGTATCAATAATCCTGCTCTAGCCATAAGTAAAGACAAGCCCAAACCTTTTAAAGCTGCTGTTTTACCTCCAGTATTTGGACCTGTAATAGCTACAACCTTAATATTTCTATTTATATGAAAATCGACAGCTACTGGTGGAGGGGCTCCTTTTTTCTTATGTTCCCAAATCAATAATGGATGAGAAAAACCAATTAAAGAAATAATAGGATTTTTCTCAAATGTAGGAGTTTTACCTCCAATCCATTTCGAATATCTTGAACGAGTTAGGGCATTTTCTAATCTTAATAAAATGGATGCCATTTCAATAAGATTTTTTGAATTATCACTAACAACCTGAGACCATTTCTTAAGTAATTTAAATTCTTCTGCTGTAATCCTAGCCTCTAAAGAAGCAATCTTATTACCTTTAGTTACTACACTTTCAGGCTCAAAATATATTGTATTTCCTGAAGATGAAGAGTCATGAATTATTCCTTTAAATTTATCTACATAATTAACTTTCACTGCTAAAACAGGCCTTCCATATCGATCTCCAATAGTAGTATCTTGCAAATAAGCTAAATTCTTTTGTATAAATTTCTCAACTAATATTTTTCTTTCAAGTTTCTTAGATAAAAATTCTTTTCTAAGAATAGATAGTTCATTACTAGCATTGTCTGAAATCCTTCCATTCGATTCAATGCCTTTTTTAAAAATCGTTTCGATATTCTGATGGTCAATTAAATTTTTTATGAATGATGAAATATAAGGCCTTTGTTCAAAATCTAATAAGATTTTTTTTAAATTTCTTGCTGCTGCAATTGTTTTCGCTATTTCTAACAATTCAGAAGATAAAATTACACCTCCCTTCGAACAAATATTAATATTTCTACTAATTTCAAAAACACCAGAAAAACTAATTGATTTATCTAAAGTATTTTCTAACTCAGTTATTTCAACCGTTTCATTTAAAAGTCTTTTAGATGCCTCGTATTCTGAAGGTATAACAAAACTTAAAATTGATCGTTTACCCATTTCCGTTGAGGCAAATGAAGATAAATGCGTTTTTAATGAATCCCACTCTAAAAGGTTTATAGATTCTTCTTCTAAGGTGTTATCTGAATATGATTTTTTAGAATAACTTTTCTCTTGCATACAAAAAAAAAGAATCAAACATTCGATTGAATCCCTTCAGGAGGAACATAAAGCATTTCAAGCCAGTTTCCTTCAGTATCCTTCATATAAAAAGATGCTGTTCCATCTCTATGCTCATGTAGTGGACCAACTTTTACACCAGAATTTTTTAAATCATTTTGAATATTTTCCACTTCTTTTTTATTTTCAAAATGAAAAGCAAAGTGAGGTCCCGCAGCTTTGTAGCTAGGGCCTAACAACGCAAGTCCATCTTTCCCTTTACCTGCCTCTAAATAAGACCAATCTTTATCATCCCAAACCAAATTCATTCCCAGCTTTATATAAAAAGATTTCGCCCTTTCGAGATTCTCTACTCTAAGTGCAATGTGACCAATCCTATTTACTCCTTGTGAAAACTTCAAAACAAAGCAATTAATTTATTACTTATCTAAGAATAAACCAAATTTTTGTTAATAATGAGTTTTTAAGTATCCTGCAACCATTGAGATGCATCACAAGCATGATAAGTGAGTATTAATTTTGCTCCTGCTCTTTTAAAACTAAGCAATGTCTCTAAAACAATATCTTTTTCGTTAATCCAGTTCTTCATAGCAGCAGACTTTACCATGGAATACTCCCCACTAACGTTATATGCAGCTATGGGCTTATTTGAAAATGTGCTTAGTCTATAAACAATATCCAAATATGAAATTCCTGGTTTTACCATCAAAATATCAGCCCCTTCATACTGATCCAATGCAGATTCAATTAAAGCCTCTTTTGAATTGGCAGGGTCCATTTGATATGTAGACTTATTGTCTGGAATTACTTTCTTAGTATTTTCTCTAGGAGCCGAATCTAAAGCAGTTCTAAACGGACCATAATAAGCAGATGAATATTTTGCTGTGTAACTAATAATACCTACATCACTAAATCCTTGACTATCAAGAGCAGTCCTAATTGCTCCAACTCTCCCATCCATCATGTCACTAGGGCCAATAAAATCTGCTCCAGCTCTAGCTTGAGTTAAAGCTTGTTTTTTTAAAATTTCAATAGTTTCATCATTCAATATTTTTCCAGTTTCATCAACTAAGCCATCATGTCCATCACACGAGTAAGGGTCCAAGGCAACATCTGTCATTATTGCCATTTCTGGAATCTCTTTTTTTAATATTCGAATAGCTTTGGGTATTAAACCGTCTTCATTAAAACACTCTGCTCCATCTTCAGTCTTTAAGCTATCATTTATTTTTGGGAAAAGAACCACACACCTTATTCCCAATTCCCATGCTCTAGTAACCTCTTTTATTAAGCCATTAATATCCCATCTATAAGTTCCTGGCATTGCAGAAATTTCCTCTTTGAAATCTTTTTCATGGATAAATAATGGATAAATAAAGTCTGAAGCCTTTAAATGGTTTTCTCTAACCATTTCTCTAATTGCCTCAGTCCTTCTTAATCTTCTTGGACGAATAATCGAATTCATATTTAATATAATTTAAGTTGAAAAATATTTATCTAATACATTAATCGCTTGCCTCGCACATAAATCAATCAGAGACTACTTTTGTTCAGGAAAATTAACTAAAATTTATTTAAAAAAAGAAAAAAAAGTTACAAAAATATTTTGCACAAACTTCATTTTTCACAAATTTACGTCATTAAGAGATAATATCTTTTAGTTAAGTATTTATTTTAAGGAGAGCATCTTTGAAAATAATTAATGGATTTCATCTGAACAATGTAAGAGGCGATATTCTTGGAGGAATCACAGCAGCAGTGGTTGCTTTACCTCTAGCTCTTGCTTTTGGTAATGCTGCGTTAGGACCTGGCGGAGCAATTTATGGACTATATGGAGCAGTAGTAGTTGGTTTTTTGGCAGCATTATTCGGCGGAACACCTGCTCAAGTTAGTGGACCTACAGGCCCCATGAGTGTAACTGTTGCAGGCGTAGTAGCAGGATTAGCAGCAGTAGGGGTTCCGAGAGATCTTTCAGCAGGACAAATTTTACCTTTAGTGATGGCAGCAGTAGTCATTGGCGGCTTGCTCCAAATATTGTTTGGGATTTTAAAATTAGGTAAATATATAACTTTAGTTCCATATTCTGTTGTTTCAGGATTTATGTCTGGTATTGGAGTAATAATCATTGCGCTTCAGATTGGACCATTACTTGGAATTAGCACACGAGGTGGAGTAGTCGAATCTTTAACTACTGTATTTTCAAATTTCCAGCCCAATGGTGCTGCTATTGGAGTAGCAATAATGACACTCGGTATAGTATTTCTCACTCCTAGAAAAATAAGTCAGTGGGTTCCTTCTCCTCTATTAGCCCTATTAATAGTTACGCCAATATCAATTTTAATTTTTGGAGATGGAGCTATTGATAGAATTGGAGAAATCCCCAGAGGAGTTCCATCTTTAAATTTCCCAAGTTTTAATCAATATTTCCCAATTATTTTTAAAGCAGGATTAGTCCTCGCAGTACTTGGTGCAATTGACTCCTTACTGACATCTCTAGTAGCAGACAATATCTCTCAAACAAAACATAACTCTGACAGAGAACTTATTGGTCAAGGAATAGGAAATGCTGTTGCAGGTCTGTTCTCAGGTTTACCTGGAGCAGGGGCAACAATGCGAACAGTTATAAATGTTAAATCTGGAGGCTCAACTCCCATTTCTGGTATGGTTCACTCAATTGTATTGTTGATAGTTTTAGTTGGGGCAGGACCTTTAGCTGAGCAAATACCTACTGCGTTGCTGGCAGGAATTCTTATAAAAGTTGGTCTAGATATTATTGATTGGGGATTCTTGAGGAGAGCTCACAAATTATCTTTAAAAACTTCAGTTGTAATGTACGGGGTACTTCTAATGACTGTTTTTTGGGATTTGATTTGGGCAGTTTTAGTTGGTGTATTCATTGCAAATATGCTCACTATTGATTCAATAACCGAAACTCAACTAGAAGGAATGGATGAGGATAATCCTCTATCAAAACATGATCAAGCTAAAAATGCATTACCTGCTGATGAAAAAGCACTACTAGATAGATGTTCAGGAGAAGTAATGTTATTTAGACTTAAAGGACCACTTAGTTTTGGAGCAGCTAAAGGTATTTCTGAGAGAATGATGCTAGTGAGAAACTACAAGGTTTTGATATTAGATATCACTGATGTACCAAGACTTGGAGTGACGGCGACTCTCGCTATAGAGGATATGATGCAAGAAGCAAAAAATAATTCCAGAAAAGCATTTGTTGCTGGAGCAAATGAAAAAGTAAAGGATAGATTAGCTAAGTTTGGAGTTGAAGGCATCATTGAGACAAGAAAAGAAGCATTAGAAATTGCACTTAATGAAATAGCTTAATAATTTATGGAAATAAATCCAATTCTGCAAAATGTATTAGCCCCGCCAGTCCTTTTCTTTTTAATTGGAGCAATATCAGTACTCTTTAAGTCTGATTTAGAAATACCAGCTCCATTACCTAAACTCTTCTCCTTATATCTTCTCTTAGCTATTGGGTTTAAAGGAGGTATAGAGATACAAAAAAGTGGGTTTACAGACCAAGTATTGCCGACATTAAGCGCTGCAATACTAATGTCACTATTAATCCCACTGGTTGGATTTTTAATTTTAAGATTTAAATTTGATGTCTTTAATTCAGCAGCAATAGCTGCAGCGTACGGTTCAATAAGTGCTGTTACGTTTATTTCTGCAGAAAGCTTTTTAGAAAGTCAAAAAATAGCTTTTGATGGGTTTATGGTTGGCGCTTTAGCTTTAATGGAATCTCCTGCAATAATTGTTGGATTATTACTAGTAAAATTTGCAGCCCCCAAAAATAGACCCAAATCAAGGAAAATGCATCTAAGCGCAATATTACATGAATCCCTTTTGAATGGATCAGTGTATTTATTGCTTTCAAGCTTAATTGTGGGATTTTTGACTGCTTCAAGTAATCCCTCAGGGATTACAAAAATGGAGCCATTTACTGGACAATTATTCTATGGAGCAGAATGCTTTTTCTTGTTAGATATGGGAATAGTCGCTGCTCAAAGATTACCGAGGCTGAAAAATGCAGGTTCATTCTTGATTGGTTTTGCAATTTTCATGCCTCTATTTAATGCATTTATAGGTGTTTTCGTTGCAAGATTTCTATCTTTAGGACCTGGCAATGCACTTTTATTCGTGGTTTTATGTGCAAGTGCCTCATATTTAGCAGTTCCTGCAGCTATGAGGATGACAGTTCCAGAAGCTAAATCTAGTTATTATATTTCAACAACACTAGGTCTAACTTTCCCATTCAATATAGTTCTTGGCATTCCAATATATATGAGTTTAGTAAATACCATTATCCCACTTTCCCCTTTATAAAAATGAAAAGATTAGACCTTATATTTAGTGAAAGAGAACTAGATGCAATCATTAAAACTTTAGAAAAAGCAAATGTTCCTGGATATACAGTTATGAAACATGCCACAGGCAGAGGGCCTGAAAGAGTTGTTACTGAAGACATGGAATTTACAGGATTAGGGGCAAATGCTCATGTAATTGTTTTTTGTGAGCAAGAATTAATAGATAAAATGAGAGATAACATCAGGGACGATTTAAGCTACTACGGAGGAGTAGCTTATATTTCTGAAGCAACTCCGCTCTAAATTAAAGATTTAATAATTAGTTATTAAGAATGGATCCAATCTACTCTTATATTCTTTCGACTATTTAAATATCTATCAATTGACATTGCAGCAATACATCCATCAGAAGCTGCAACAACGGCTTGCTTAAATGGTGTATTTCTTATATCTCCAATAGCCCAAACTCCATCAGAATTTGTAGACATAAAGTCATCAACAATAACTCCTCCGTCCTCTTTTAAAGCAATTTGATCCCCTAAAAAATCAGTAATTGGCTTTGAACCACTCATATAAACAAATACTCCATCTAAATTTAAATTAATAGGATTTTCTTCTTGCTTATTTTTTACAACAACTCCATTAACGCCCATATCATCACCCAATATTTCCAATAATCTTGTTCTGCTCCAATGTTTTATATTTGAATTATCCATCAATTCCATAGCTTCTTCATTATCTGATTTAGGATCGCTTGATGTAATCCAATGAACAGTTGATGCAAATTTAGTTAGAACAGTTGCCTCTTCAATTGCCTCCTTGTTCACTCCAACAACGGCAACTTCTCTATTTTTATAAAAAGCCCCATCACATGTAGCACAATAACTAACTCCTTTGCCAAGAAAATCCGCTTCACCTTTAAATGATGCAGGCCTACCCATAGCTCCACTTGCAAGTACAAGTGCTTTAGCTTTGAAAGTGCCCTCGGGTGTATAAACCATTTTCCATTCTCCATTAGCGTCTATTCCAAACACTTGTGCTCTTCTATAGTCTGTGCCGTATTGCACAGCCTGTTCTCTCATAAGAGAAAGTAATTTCTCCCCACTTATATCAACCTGAACACCTGGATAATTAGCTATTTGATGAGTTATTGCTAAGGCGCCAACAGATGGATTTTTATCTAAAATTACTGTCTTTAAGTTTGAACGAGATGTATAAAGCGCGCAAGTACATCCTGCCGGACCTCCTCCGATAATAACTACATCTGATTCAATGATTTCCAATGTAATAAAACTCCTTTTTAGTAGTTAGTTAGATGAGTTCTTGGTTAAAAGATATTCTAATGTAAATACCTAAACCTATGTATAGATATAAGTTAAAAGAAAAAAGAGAAAAAAGCATAATATAGAAACAAACTTACATAGGAAAAACATAAAAAATTAATTATCAAAATTATCAGTTACGTGAAATGTTCTGTATTGATCTATTATTAGTTCATATAGCAGAATTAATTGCTGTAGAACATATATTTTTCATGACCAACTCTGATTACCTTTTAAAAGCTGCTATTAAGAAAGTAACCGAAAAATTAAACGAGATATTGGTTGACAAAATTGAAGAGGCAACAAATATTGCTCAAGACGCTCCAGAAATTCTCAAAAAAGAATTTGATAGTTTGAAAGAATCAATAATCGACGAAGCCTCAAGAATGAAAAAAGCCGAAAATATTCAAGAAAATGAGTCTGCAAATACTTATCAAGATTCCAAAATAAAAAAAGCTTTGGATGAAATTGAAGGTATCAATAAACAAATTGATCTCTTTAATAAAACTAAAAATAAATAATCAAATTAAATGAGTTTTCACATTCTTCATTATCGTTTAAAAAAATTGAAGAGGGCCTTTCTTATTTGGATAACTCTGATTTCACTTTTAATAAATTTGTGGATAGATAATATTAGATTTACAATTTTCCAAACTAAGAAGAATGAAATAAGTAGGGTCCAAGTTAAAAGAGCTAGGCGTTTTACTAATCAATTAATAAAGCTTGGTTCAGCATTTATTAAAATTGGACAATTATTATCAGCGAGACCTGACTTAATTCCTAATACATGGATACAGGAATTATCTAAATTGCAGGATCAAGTTCCTAATTTTTCATTTGTGCAAGTTGAAGAAACTATAAGAAAAGAACTAGGGTCTAAGTTTAATGAAATAGATCAAATAAAAGGTGATCCGGTTGGATCAGCATCACTAGCCCAGGTTCATAGGGCGACTTTAAAAGATGGTAAGAAAGTAGTATTTAAAGTTCAAAGACCCAATTTAAAAGAATTATTTATTATTGATTTGGGCATAATGCAGCAAATTGCAGGATTGTTGCAGAAAAATAAGAATTGGAGTCGAGGTAGAAACTGGGTTGAGATTGCCAAGGAGTGTAGGAAAGTTCTCATGAAGGAGCTTGATTTTAATTGTGAAGCACAATATGCAGCAAGATTTAGACAGCAATTTCTTGATGATGAAAATATTGAAGTTCCTGAAGTAATTTGGGATATGAGCAGTGAAAAAGTCCTTTGTTTAAGTTATCTGGAAGGAACAAAAATAAGCGATTTAGAAAAATTACAATCACAAGAAATTGATTTATCTAAAACTGCAGAAATAGGTGCCATAAGCTATTTAAAACAATTAGTAAATTACGGTTTTTTTCATGCAGATCCTCATCCAGGGAATCTAGCAGTTTCAAGGGAAGGTAAATTGATTTTTTATGATTTTGGAATGATGGGCAATATCTCAAATAATCTTCAAACAAGATTAGGGGGGATGGTTAAGGCTGCTGCATTAAGAGATGCCTCATCACTTGTTAGTCAATTACAACAAGCTGGGCTAATTTCAAAAGATATTGAAGTAGGACCGGTCAGAAGATTAGTCAGACTGATGCTTAAAGAAGCTTTAACTCCACCATTTAGTCCAAATATTATTGAAAAATTATCTGGAGATTTATACGAACTTGTTTATGAAACACCATTTCAACTACCAGTAGATTTAATCTTTGTGATGAGAGCTTTATCAACTTTTGAAGGAGTTGGTAGAATGCTTGATCCAGGGTTTAACCTTGTATCAGTTACCAAGCCCTATTTAATAGAACTTATGACTTCAAATAATCAAACTCCCAACGATTTAATTAACCAATTTGGAAGGCAAGTAGGTGAACTAGGATCTAAAGCTGTTGGAATTCCCAAAAGAATAGATGAAAGTTTAGAAAGATTAGAGCAGGGCGATTTACAATTACAAATAAGAATGGGAGAGTCTGATAGGCAATTCAAAAAAATGTTTACTGCTCAAAAAACCTTAGGCCATTCAATTCTTATAGGCAGCTTATCAATTGCATCTGCTTTACTTGTTACCAATAAACAAAATAATTTTGCATTGTTGCCACTTTTCTTTGCACTACCAATAAGTATTGATTGGATAAAATGCCAATTAAGTATGAGGAAAGGCTCAAGATTAGAAAAACTTAAGCGATAAAAAACTATATATTTTTGGGACCTAAACCTAAAGCCCCAGCGAATCTTGCTTGATTTCCCAATTCCTCCTCAATTTTTAAAAGCCTATTATATTTCGCAATCCTTTCACTTCTACTCAAAGAGCCAGTCTTGATCTGACCGGATCTTGTGGCGACTGATAAATCTGCAATTGTTGTATCTTCAGTCTCACCACTTCTATGACTAATAACACTTGTGAAACCAGACATTTTAGCTAACTCAATAGCTTCCAAAGTTTCAGTTAATGTTCCAATTTGATTTACCTTTATTAGGATTGAATTAGCAGATTTTTCCATAATCCCTTTCCTTAACCTTTCTGTATTAGTAACGAATAAATCATCACCTACAAGCTGAACTTTATTTCCTAATTCTTTGTTTAATTCTGACCAACCCTCCCAATCATCCTCAGCCAAACCGTCCTCTATTGAAACTATTGGATAATTAGAAACTAGTCTTGAAAGATATGAAATCATTTCAGAACTATTTAAACTTTTCCCTTCATATTTATAAGTACCATCACTATAAAATTCAGTACTAGCAGCATCTAAAGCTAAAGATACCTGCTCACCAGGCTTAAACCCGGCTTTTTGAATTGCTTCTAATAATAAGTCCCCTGCCTCTTCGCTTGATGACAAATTCGGGGCAAATCCACCCTCATCGCCTACAGCAGTAGATAGACCTTTTTGATCAAGTAATGATTTTAATGAGTGAAAAATTTCAGTACCCATTCTTAATGATTCACTGAAATTATTAACTCCATGTGGGACAAGCATAAATTCCTGAAAATCAAGACTATTTGGTGCATGAGCACCACCATTTATTACATTCATTAATGGGACTGGAAGAAGATTGGATAATGGATCTCCAAGATATCTATATAGGGGAATGTCTAAAGCATTTGCTGATGCTCTAGCAGTTGCGAGACTTACTGCTAGGATTGAATTTGCTCCAAGGTTAGACTTATTAGGAGTGCCATCAATTTCAATCATTAATTTATCTACTGCAGTTTGATCTAAAGATGACAAACCACATAAAGCCGGCGATATTGTTTCATGAATTTTATTAACAGCATTCAAAACGCCTTTCCCCATATATTTCGAACCACCATCTCTTAATTCATGTGCCTCATGAGCACCAGTGCTAGCTCCGCTGGGAACAATTGCTCTACCACTTGCACCACATTCCAAAAATACTTCTGCTTCTACAGTTGGATTACCTCTTGAATCAAGGACTTGCCTTGCTTCAACAGTATCAATAAGAAAATCAATAGTTTCTTTCACAATTTAATTATTACTATTTAAATCCTATTAATAGCTGAACTATTTGGCTAATATCTGAAATATATATGTTAAACAATTATAATTTTTTGTTTCATAACAGTTTAGATATTAGTTAACACTTTTATTAATTCCAAAGTCCCTGCAACCCCTCTCATAAAAATATTTTTGGAATTCATCTTACAATTTGAAAATTATTGGATGATTATTAATGCAGATCCTATTTAAAATATTAATTAATAATCAACTGTAGTTTTATAGTTTATGAGAGAAACCCTTACATCCAGTCCTGAACTATTTAGCGATATCAGTTGGAACCTTCTCTTATTAGGGGAAGAAACCGCAAAAAAATGGGATCATAGCGAATTTAATATTGAACACATAATTCATACATTGTTCTCATCAAGTGAATTCTTTGCTTTCATTGAAAAATTATCAATCGACCAAGATACAGTTTTAGACATAACAGAAAATTTTTTAGAAGATACACCAATAAATGAGTCAGATATTTTTACTATCGGAGAAGATTTAGAAATTTTATTAGATAACGCGAATCAGATAAAAACTCAATGGGGATCGAGATTAATAGAAATCCCTCATTTACTAATTGCTCTTGGAAGAGATTTAAGAATTGGAAATTATGTTTTTGAGGAAGCAAACCTTTCAATGGAAAAATTAGAGGAAGAATTAAAGTTTTACCCAAATATTAATCAATCAAAAGATTCATTTAATTATGGGAATGTAATTGAAATAAATAATCAATCTAATTTTGAATCAGAGAAAGAAACTTCAGTTAAAGAAGAAAAATTGAAAAAAGCTATTGTTCCATTACCGAAAAGTGAACTTCAAATTGAAACCAAAAAACAAATTGGAAAAGATGAAAATGCTCTTTCAATTTATGGAAAAGATTTAACAGAATCAGCTAAAAAAGGCTTACTGGATCCCGTTTTAGGAAGAGAAAATGAGATCAATAATTTAATGAGGGTACTCTGCAGAAGAAACAAAAATAACCCTATACTTATTGGCAATCCTGGAGTTGGTAAAACCTCAATTGCAAAATTACTTGCTCAATTAATTGTAGACAAAAAAGTTCCTGATACTTTAAAGGACTTAAAAATTATTTCACTTGATTTAGGTGCATTAGTTTCTGGGACCAAATTTAGAGGTCAACTAGAGGAAAGACTAAGCTTAATAATGCAAGAACTAAATAATCCAAACCAAGGAATGATTCTATTTATTGATGAAATTCACTCAATATTAAGTTCTAACAGATCTTCTACCGACATCAGTAATATCTTAAAACCTTTACTAGCTGAAGGAGAACTTAGATGTATAGGTACAACAACACCTGAGAAATTTCGTGAAACTATTGAAAAAGATCAGGCATTAAATAATTGCTTTCAAAAGATAGCTGTTAATGAACCTTCAGTAGAATTAAGCGCAAAAATATTACAAGGGATCAAAAAGAAATATGAATTACATCATGGCATAAAAATTTCTGAAGAGGCTGTAAACTATTCTGCTAAATTAGCCGATAGATACATCAGCGATAAATGTCTCCCGGATAGTGCAATAGATTTAATTGATGAAGCAGCTGCACAGTTAAAAATCGAGTCTAATAATATGCCTCAAATGATTCTCCAACAAGAAAAGAAACTTAATACTATTGATGAAAAATTGAATAATTTGCAAGGAGAAAATAGCGAAGCTCAAGAAAAACTATTGAATAATAGACAACAATCAGAGGCAAAATTGAACGTTCTTTTGGAAAATTGGAACAATTTACGTGAAGAAATGGTGGAATTATCTTTTTTAATGAAAGAAGAAGATAAGCTAACCAAACAAATTAAAGATATATCAAATCGCGAAATTGAAAATGATCTAGATTATTTAGAAAAGCTTGAAGAAGAGTTAAGTGAAATAGAGAATGACATACAAAAAGTTGAAGATAACTTTAATAAAATAAAGAAAAATAGAAATTTCCCTTTTAAATATCAAGTTGAACCGGATGATATTGCAGATGTTATATCAAAAATCACAGGTATTCCAATTTCTAAAGTAGTTTCAAATGAACGTAAGAAATTAATTAATCTAGAAACAGAACTAAGTGAAAAAGTTATTGGACAAGAAAAAGCCATAGAAGCTGTTTCTGCTGCAATTAGAAGAGCTCGAGTTGGCATGAAAAGTCCTAAAAGACCTATTGGATCTTTTTTATTTATGGGTCCTACTGGTGTTGGTAAAACAGAATTAGCAAAATCTCTTGCAACAGCTTTATTTGATGAAGAAGACGCACTTTTAAGATTAGATATGAGTGAATATATGGAGAAAAATGCCGTAGCAAGACTTTTAGGAGCTCCTCCAGGTTATGTTGGTTATGAAGAGGGAGGTCAATTAACTGAAGCTGTAAGACGTAAACCCTATTCAGTAATACTTCTTGATGAGATAGAAAAAGCACATGCAGAAGTATTTAATATCCTTTTGCAAGTCTTGGATGAAGGAAGATTAACGGACTCTCAAGGAAGGACCGTAGATTTCAAAAATACGGTAATCATTATGACAAGTAACCTAGCTGGTAAATCTATACTGGAGTATTCACAAAAGATTTCTAAAAGTGAGGGAAAGTTAGAAAAAGATCAACAAACTCTAGATGATTCAATTAGTAATGCATTGTCTTCAATTTTTAGACCTGAATTTTTAAATCGAATTGACGAAGTGGTAAAGTTTGATCCATTATCTATCGATGAACTTCAAAAAATAATCATTCTACAAACAGAAGATTTAAAGAACCTGCTACTTGAGCAGAGAATAAATATCGCTATAGACAAAAAAGTTATCAACAAAATTGCAAACGATTCTTACGAACCTGAATATGGTGCTAGGCCACTTAGCAGGGAACTTAGAAGACAAATAGAAAATCCCTTGGCTGCAAAACTTTTGGAGGATGAATTTAAAAACAAAAAAAATATCACAATTAAACTTAACCCTGCTAAAAAAGATGAGATCGTTTTCAAACCTAGCTGAGGAGTAAATCAATAAGCTAAAATAAAAACTAAAGCATAAAGCTTAATTTCCAAAAAATCTTGTGACAAGTCCTACTACTAATAAAGAACCTCTTAAAAAAGATTCTACTGAAATTGAAGAGCCTAAAAAAAAGAATAATTTTTTTAGCTCTACCTACGATGAGCTTAAACTTGTCGTATGGCCAAATAAACAACAACTTTTTAGCGAATCAGTAGCGGTTATAATTATGGTATCCTTTTCTGCGGCAGCGATAGCATCTGTCAGCAGATTCTATGGATGGGCAGCCTCGCAAATTTTTGGTTGAATTATCTCCCGAATATCCATTAATAAAGATCTTAATTAAGCTTCCAGAAAAAAATGAGTAATGAATTGACTACAAACCTTGCTTCTTCAAAAGCGAACACTAGCATCGCAAGATGGTATGCAGTTCAAGTAGCTTCAAGCTGTGAAAAAAAAGTAAAAGCGACTCTTGAACAGAGAGCAGTTACTTTAGGAGTTAATAATCGAATTATTGAAATTGAAATTCCTCAAACTCCTGGAATTAAATTAAAAAAGGATGGAAGTAGACAAACAACTGAAGAAAAAGTTTTCCCAGGTTACGTCCTAGTAAGAATGATTTTGGATGAAGACACAATGATGGCTGTAAAAAGTACTCCAAATGTAATTAATTTTGTTGGTGCTGAAGACGGTAGAGGTAGCGGAAGATCACGTGGTCATATCAAACCTCGACCATTATCCAGACAAGAAGTTAATAGAATCTTTAAGCGCGCATCTGAGAAAAAAGCTGTAGTCAAGTTAGATATAGAAGAAAAAGATAGAATTATAGTAACTAGTGGTCCATTCAAGGATTTCCAGGGAGAAGTTATAGAAGTTTCTGGAGAAAGAAATAAATTAAAAGCATTACTTTCAATATTTGGGCGCGAGACTCCTGTAGAATTAGAGTTCTCCCAAATCAATAAACAAAATTAATTTCTAATTGTTCTTGTTTATCGAGTAAAATAATGATTTTCTACCTCAGCTTAAATTCTCAAATCTAATGGCAAAAAAAATTGTTGCAGTTATCAAGCTTGCTTTACAAGCAGGTAAAGCCAATCCTGCTCCCCCCGTAGGGCCAGCTTTAGGACAACATGGTGTAAATATCATGGCATTTTGTAAAGAATACAATGCAAGAACACAAGATAAAGCAGGTTTTGTAATTCCAGTTGAGATTTCTGTTTTTGAAGATAGAAGCTTTACTTTTATCACAAAAACACCGCCTGCTTCCGTCTTAATAACAAAAGCAGCTGGTATAGAGAAAGGATCAGGAGAATCCGCAAAAGGCTCAGTTGGGAATATAAGTAAAGCTCAATTAGAAGAAATAGCCAAAACTAAGCTTCCTGATCTAAACTGTTCTAGTGTTGAATCAGCAATGAAAGTAATTGAGGGTACTGCTCGCAATATGGGCGTCTCTATCACTGATTGAGTTCAAGACAAAATTGCTCACTATTTAGGGGAGGTTAGTTAATAACCGTTTGCACCCAAAATTATTATGAAAAAACTATCCAAAAGAATGGCGGCTCTATCAACCAAGATAGAAGATCGCATTTACGCACCACTTGAAGCTCTTAGTATTATCAAGGAAAATGCTAATGCAAAATTTGATGAAACTATTGAAGCACATATACGTTTAGGTATTGATCCAAAATATACTGATCAACAATTAAGGACCACTGTTGCATTGCCACATGGTACTGGTCAAAGTATCAAAATTGCAGTAATTACAAGCGGTGAGAATGTGTCGAAAGCTAAGGCTGCTGGTGCAGATTTATTTGGCGAAGAAGATCTTGTAGAAAGCATCAACAAAGGAAATATGGAGTTTGATCTACTTATTGCAACTCCAGATATGATGCCAAAGGTTGCAAAATTAGGAAGAGTTTTAGGACCTAGAGGTTTAATGCCTAATCCTAAAGCTGGGACAGTAACTAATGACATTGCTAATGCAATAAAAGAATTCAAAGCTGGTAAGCTCGAATTTAGAGCAGATAAGGCTGGTATCGTTCATGTCCGCTTTGGAAAAGCAAGTTTCACAAAAGAGGCTCTATTTGATAACTTAAAAACCTTACAAGAATCAATTGATAAAAATAAACCAAGTGGAGCTAAAGGAAAGTATTGGAAAACTTTTTATGTAACTTCAACAATGGGGCCTTCAGTTCAAGTTGACATAAATGCTGTACAAGATTACCAACCTGAAGGTTAACGCTTTGTAGTATAATTAGATTGCAATAATACGGCCAAAGAAAGTAGGTTGATTTAGTTTTTCTAAATTTTTAATTCCTACCGAGGACTCGTCTTAAATTATTTCTTTTTGGATCTAATAAAAGCGGCCTCTTTTAAAGAACTTTGCCGCATTTCCTGCTCTCCCTAAATTACGATCCAAAAAACATCAATGGGCCGAACACTAGAGAATAAGCAAAAAATCGTTACTGAGATTAAATCTCTTTTAGACGACTCGGAAATGGCTGTAGTTCTTGACTATAAAGGTTTAACTATCAAAGAGATGTCAGATTTGCGATCTAGATTGCAAACAACTAACGGCATCTGCAAAGTTACTAAAAATTCATTAATGCGCAAAGCTATTGATGGAGATAGTAATTGGAACGATCTTGAATCTTTACTGACCGGAACAAATGCTTTTGTCTTAATTAAAGAAGATGTTGGTGGTGCTGTAAAAGCAATCCAATCTTTTCAAAAAGACACCAAAAAATCCGAGACCAAAGGAGCTTTATTTGAAGGCAGACTTCTTAGCGATTCTGAAATAAAAGAAATTGCAAGTCTTCCATCTAAAGAAGTATTGATGGCAAAAATTGCTGGCGCTCTTAATGGCGTTGCAACAAAAATTGCGATCTCTATTAATGAAGTACCTTCTGGACTTGCTAGATCACTTAAACAACATTCTGAAAAATCAGAATCCTAAATTCAAAACCTAATTAACTTTTAAGAAAATGTCCGCAAAAACCGAAGAAATTCTTGAATCATTAAAATCTCTATCACTTTTAGAAGCATCTGAGCTTGTAAAGCAAATTGAAGAGGCTTTTGGTGTATCTGCTGCAGCTTCTGCAGGTGTAGTTATGGCAGCTCCTGGCGCAGCTGGCGGTGACGCAGATGGTGGCTCTGCTGAGGAAAAAACTGAATTTGATGTAGTTCTCGAAAGCTTTGATGCAGCTGCAAAAATCAAAGTACTTAAGGTTGTAAGAAATGCAACTGGTCTAGGTCTTGGCGATGCAAAAGCACTTGTTGAATCTGCACCAAAAACAGTAAAAGAAGGAATTGCTAAAGCAGATGCCGAATCTTTAAAGAAAGAGATTGAAGAAGCTGGCGGTAAAGTTACACTTAAGTAAGAGAATATTTTTTCAAGCCGATAGACTTTATATCGGCTTCAAAAATTATGAATATTGATAGTATTGCAATTGAAGCTGCAACTGATGGAGCCTGCAGTGGTAATCCAGGTCCAGGTGGTTGGGGTGGACTAATAATTTTTGCAGACAAAAGTGAATTAGAAATAGGTGGTTCCGAGCAAAATACTACCAATAATAGAATGGAACTCACTGCGGCCATAAAAACACTTGAGAAATTAAAAACCTATAAATTAAAGGAGAACTTTAAATTAAGAACTGATAGTAAATATGTCATAGAAGGTTATACAAAATGGATTACTAATTGGAAGAGAAATGGATGGAAAACAAGCTCAGGAAAATCAGTTCAAAATCTTGATTTATGGCAAAAAATTGATCAATTAAGAATTAATGGCCTTGTAATGGAATATGTTAAGGGTCATAGTGGTGACAAACAAAATGATAGAGTTGATAAAATCGCAACTAACTATAGCAAAGGTATATCTTTAGAAAGTAAATTAAAGGAGTCAGAATCTTCAGCTGACTTTTTTGAAAAAAATGCCCCTTCAGAAATTCAGGAATTATTTTCAAGGTATGAATTAATTCAAAAATTTGCCGACAAAAAGTATTTGTTAACTTCACCAGAACTAAGCACTTTATTAGGTGAAGAAAACCATTTAAAGATCAAACTATATTCACTTTTTGAATGGCGTAATTGGAGATTGATTCCTAAAGATAAAAAATATTGGATAATAGAAAGAAAAGAAGCCTAATTTTTTATGAATGAACAAAAAGGGGTATTTAAAAATCTTTATAAAAACTTGATTACCCCTGTATTAAAAAGAGACTCTGGAATTGATGCAGAATACTTAACTAATTTATCTCTTAGCCTTTTATCATTCAGTTCAAGAAAATATAATTGGCCTGTATTTTCATCTATCTTAAAAAATATAAATGAAGAATTTTCTATAGTTGATAAAAGGTTAACTCAGAGCATATGTGGTATAAATTTTTGTAATCCAATTGGTTTAGCTGCCGGTTTTGACAAAAATGGAAATGCTGCAAATGTATGGAAAGATTTTGGTTTTGGATTTGCCGAACTTGGTACAGTAACCAAATTTGCTCAGAATGGAAATCCTAAACCAAGGTTGTTTAGATTAGCGGAGGAAGAAGCAGCATTAAATAGAATGGGTTTTAATAACAATGGTGCTGAAAATCTAGTTAAAAACTTTGTAGAACAAGGAATTGAGTTTAAAAAAAATAGAAAGAATATTTGTTTAGGGATAAATTTTGGCAAGTCTAAAATTACAGATTTATCTCATGCAAAAGATGATTATTTAACTTCTCTAAAATTATTAATTCCATATTGTGATTATGCAGCAATAAACGTAAGTTCTCCAAATACTGAAGGATTAAGAAAGTTGCAAGATCCGATTCTTCTAAAAGAACTTCTTAGAGAAATTAAAAACTTACCTAATTGTCCACCATTATTTGTAAAAATTGCGCCAGATTTAAGTCTTAAAGATATTGAAGATATTTGCCAGTTAATAATTGAGGAAAATATCGATGGGATAATTGCTACTAACACCAGCATAGATAGATTAGGTCTTGAAAATAGGAAGATCAGGCAAACAGGATTATTACTTTCTGAAGAAAATGGAGGATTAAGTGGAAAGCCTCTACAAAAAAAAGCAAATCAAATAATAAAACATATTCATAATATTGATAAAAAGATTATTTTAATTGGCGTTGGAGGAATCGATAGTCCAGAGTCGGCTTGGGAAAGAATTTGTTCTGGAGCATCATTAATTCAACTTTATACTGGATGGATATATAAAGGCCCACAATTAGTCCCCAATATACTTGAAGGGATTTTAAAGCAACTCAATAAACATCAATTATCTAATATAAAAGAGGCCATTGGATCAGATTTAAAATGGGTTAAATAAAAATTAGAAAATGAATAATGAACAATCCGAAAACTAATGATAACTCAACATTAGCCATGCGAATATCAAACTTAAAGCATGGAGGAAATGTATATGCAAATGCAAAAAAATTAAATTTATTACCCTCTGAAATTATTGACGCAAGTGCCTCTTTAGTACCCTTTGATCCACCTCAAATACTAATAGATTCATTAAATGCTGGAATTAAGAATCTTGGATTCAGATATTACCCAGAGAGAAACTTGAATGATCTGAAAGAAATAATCGGTAAATTTCATGGGATAAACCCAGACAATATATTGCCTGGAAATGGAGCTTCTGAACTGATAACTTGGGCAGGTTATGAAGCATCCAAATTTGGAATAAGTTGTATTCCTTCTCCATCATTTGTTGATTATGAAAGATCTTTAAATTGTTGGAATAGCAATTTTATAAATTGCGAATTACCAAAAAACTGGAATGATATTTTTCCTCAATCATTTCCGCTGCATCCAAAAGGTGATGTTATTTGGATAACAAATCCACATAACCCTACCGGCCAATTATGGGAAAAGAATTCATTGGAGGAAGTTGTAAAAAAATATAAATTAGTTATCTGTGATGAAGCTTTCTTATCGATAACACCAAATGGAGAGAAAGAATCTTTAATACCATTAACCCAAAGATTTGACAATTTATTAGTCTTGAGAAGCTTAACCAAAATCTTCAATATTCCTGGTCTTAGATTAGGTTACGTTATTGGCTCATCGAAAATACTAAAACAATGGGAAATCAACAGAGATCCTTGGCCTTTAAATTCATTTTCTATTAAAGCAGGAATTGATCTACTAAGTAATAAGAAATTCTATGAACAGTGGACAAAACAGATTCACAGCTGGATAAATATTGAAAAAAAAAGAGTATTTGAAAAATTATCAAAAATAGAGAACCTTAAAGTTCATAATTCTTCAACCAACTTTTTTTTAATAGAAAGTAAAACATCCTTGTCTCCAAATATAAAATACTTGGAAAATAAGGGAATATTGCTTAGAGAATGCACTTCATTTAGATTTCTTGACGAAAAGTGGGCAAGGATAAGCTTGCAAAATAAGAAAAATAACACTCTTTTATGTAAAGAAATTCAGAATTCCTTTAAAAAATAATTAATAAATTTTTTAATCTCTTTTTTAGATTTAATTTTATTATTATTTTCCATGTTCTTCTTCATTAGATTTAATATTTCATAATGATTTTTTTCCCTTTTTGATTTTATTTTAAAAATTCTTTCTAGAGTTTCTTCAAAAACTTCTTTAGAAATTTTATTCTGATTGATTAAAATTGAGCCTCCACTTTCAGCAAGAATCATTGCATTTTTCTCCTGATGATTATTTTTAGAATCTGGATATGGAATTAAAATTGAAGGTTTTTCAGCCTCTATTAGTTCATTGATTGTCCCTGCACCAGATCTTGATATTACAAGATCACAGTTTTGAATTAAAGCTGCAATTTCATTAGTAAATTTCTTTTGAATATAATTCTTGGAGTTTTTTATATGAACAGGTTGTTGATTAGATTCACCAACAATATGAACTATACGAAACTGTTTTTTTATTAAAAATTCTAAAGATTCATAAAGAATTTGATTTATAGCTTTTGCTCCTTGACTACCTCCCATAACAATCAAAAGAGGTCCATTTCCTTTTGGAACCCATTCTGGCAAAAAATTAAATTTATAGAATTGCTCTCTTAAAGGTGTTCCAGTGAAAATAGTTTTACAATTTTTTAAATACGAATTTGTTTCTTTAAATCCTAAAAGAACATAGTTACATAAAAAACCAAAATATTTCGTGACCATTCCTGGAATTACATTTGATTCATGAATAATGATAGGTATCCTGAGAAGTTTTGAAGCAACAATAGTAGGTGCTGATATATAACCGCCAGTCGCAAAAACTAAGTTAATTTTTTTTTCTTTTAAGATCCTAATTATTTGAAAAGTTGACATTAAAATTTCTATATATTGATAAAACAAAAAAATATTTTTTCTTGGTGTCTTTATATTCAAAGTCCTCAAATTATATTTTTTGGGAATAAAATTTGCATCAAGTCTTTGACTAACACCCAACCAATGAATATTCCATTCATCTTCCACCTCTTTAGAAACTGCTAAGGCTGGGAAAATATGCCCCCCTGTCCCACTGGCTGCAACTAATAAATTATTTTTTTTAGACATAAAAACCTAAAATAGTAGAATAAAATAACCAATCATTAATATGTTTAATTTAAACTTATTCAAAAATATAGGATTTCTTCTCTACTTATTTGTTTATCTTATTATTCCCTATTCAGCAATAACGGAAACTTTAAAAGTTGATTTTATAAGAAATCTAGAAAACTCCTTAAATGCAAGAGATTTAGAATTCTTTAGAAAAAGTTTTAGAAATGAAGAAAGCCAAAATATACCAAAACAATTTTCAAAGATTATTAATGATTTCCCTAACAGTAAATGGAAGATCAAAAGATTAAAACCTAAAATTCCAGATGAAGATATTTTGCGAATAAAAGTTTCTGGGGAAAAAATAGTTAATGGAGAAATATATATACTCGAATCCAAATTTGATTATTTATTTTCAATCGTAAATGGGAAAATAAATGAAGGGATTATCAAAAATTTATTCACCACAATAAGAAACGATAATAAAAAAATAGATATTAGTTTTAAAATTCCTAATAGAGTTCTTACTGGTTCAAAATACGATATCGATATAATTTTAAATAAGCCTCTTGAAGAAGTGATTATTGCTGGAGCTATAAAACCTCATCAAGTTAATTCATTGTTTGAACAAGAAATATTATTGGAGCCATTGGCGTCAGGTGGGATTTTTAAAATTACAAGAGCACCTTCAAAACCAGGGATACAAATTTGGTCAGGAATCATAGCTCATCCTGAAGGAATGATTACTTTCACAAAGAGCATTGATATAGTTGATAAGATATAGCCTAAGCGTCGTTTAACGCAGCAACACCTGGTAAAGTTTTACCTTCTAAAAGTTCCAAACTAGCCCCACCTCCAGTAGATATATGAGACATTTTTTCAGCTAATCCTGCTTTTTCAACTGCTGCAACTGAATCTCCACCACCAATTATTGTACAAACTTCAGAAAAAGCACTTAAGTCCGCAAGAGTCGTAGCTATTGCATTTGTACCGTCTGCAAATTTATCAAATTCAAAAACTCCCATTGGACCATTCCAAATAATTGTTTTACATTCTGCGAGAGCATTCTGAAAAACCTTAATGGAATCTGGACCAATATCTAGACCCATCCAATTCCCACTAATTGCATCAATTTGAGATATTTTACTATTGGCATCAGGAGAAAATTCATCAGCCAAAACAACATCAGTAGGTAATAATAATTCTACTCCTTTTGCTTTTGCTTTTGCTTCTAAATCTTTAGCAAGCTCGAGTTTATCTTCTTCTACAAGGCTCTTTCCGACATCTAAACCTCTAGCTTTATAAAAAGTGAAAATCATACCTCCACCAATCATGATTTTGTCACACTTATCTAGTAAAGAATCAAGTACTCCTATTTTGCTACTAACCTTTGATCCTCCAACTATTGCTGCCAATGGACGCTTTGGGGAATCTACAGCTCCTTGTAGGTATTTCAATTCTTTTTCTAAAAGGAATCCAGCTACTGAGGGACTTAAATAATTTGTAACACCCTGAGTTGAAGCATGCGCTCTATGAGCAGCACCGAAAGCATCATTTACATACATATCTGCATGTGATGCTAATTTTTTAGCAAACTCCAGGTCGTTCTTTTCCTCTTCACCAAAAAAACGAACATTTTCAAGTAAAAGAACATCACCATTAGATAATTTATTTGATTGTGCAACTGCTTCATCACCAATACAACTGTTAGTAAGAGAAACATTGTGCCCCAACAATTCACTTAATCTTGCTGCTACTGGAGTTAATCTCATTTTTTCATTTACCTGACCCTTTGGTCTACCAAAATGAGCAGCTAAAATAACTTTTGCAGAATGATTAATAAGATATTCAACAGTTGGGATTGCTGCACGAATACGCGTATCGTCGGTTATTTGACCATCTTCATTTAATGGAACATTAAAATCTACTCTTACAAGAACTTTTTTTCCTTCTAAATGTGTCTTATCAAGACTGGAAAGAGATAATTTTGACATTAAACAAGCTATATTTATAATCTCAAGACCCTAACGTTAATTTGGGCTTATTGGGTTAAAAAGTAGTTACTGTTACCTATGCCTTAATAAATTTTAAGAATTAACGATTATAAAAATTTTTTTAGTCATTAAATTTATACTAAACTTTAGAAGTAAATACTTTTGAAACTTATAAAAACTAAAAGGAATACAAAATTTTATTTAATTTATTGAAGTGGACATACCCAAAATCCAATGGTACCCAGGCCATATCGCAAAAGCAGAAAAGAAATTATCTGAAGTTATCAATAAAGTAGATTTAGTTATAGAAGTTAGAGATGCACGAATTCCTTTGTCAACAGGACATCCTCACTTAAATAAATGGATAAATAATAAAAAACATATTCTTGTTATTAACAGATCAGACATGATCTCCCCTAATACAATCAATAGTTGGAATAAATGGTTTAATGCTAAAGATCAATATCCTCTTTGGTGTGACGCTAAAAGAGGAATAGGGATTAAAGAAATTTGTAAGTCAGCCAAAGATTCTAGGTCGTCAATCGACGATAGAAGACTCTCAAGAGGAATGCTAATTAGGCCAATTAGAGCCCTTACACTTGGTTTTCCAAACGTAGGAAAGTCAGCATTAATTAATAGAATTGCAAAAAAAAGAGTTGTAGATAGCGCTAGGAAAGCAGGCGTGACTCGTAATTTAAGATGGATAAAATTAGAAGGTGGTATAGATCTGCTAGATGCTCCTGGTGTTATACCTCCAAATTTAGAAGATCAAAAATCAGCACTTAAACTTGCACTCTGTGATGATATTGGTGAAGCTGCTTATGAAATAGAAAGTGTCGCAATTGGATTTATCAAAATTATATCCACTCTCAACAAAGATAAGAATGCGAATATCTCAGTTAAACAAATATCTAATAGATATGGAGTTGATATTACCAAAGGCTTTAATAGTCCTTCTGCTTGGATCGACGAAGCAGCTTCAAAACATACCTCAGGCAATAAAAGGAGAATGTCTCATAAGTTATTGGAAGATTATAGAAATCAAATGCTGGGTAAAATTGCTTTAGAAGTCCCACTATGGAATTAAATAATCAAAATTCTTTCGGCATTGGAGAAGGTGAGCTTATAGAAATTACTTATGAGCTACCTCTTCCTATGAGGCTAGACAGATGGTTGGTAAGTAAAAGGCCAGAACAAAGTAGAGCAAGAATTCAACATTTTATAAATTCAGGTTTAGTACTTGTAAACTATAAGACCGCGAAAGCAAAGACCCCATTAAAAAATGGTGACAATATTCAAATATGGATGCCTCCTCCAGAACCTCTTATTTATTTGAAACCTGAAAAAATGGATTTAAATATCCTTTTTGAAGACGAGCACATCATAGTAATTAATAAACAATCAGGACTAATTGTTCATCCAGCCCCTGGACACAAATCTGGAACTTTAGTGAATGGATTACTTTTTCACTGTAAAGATCTTCCTGGAATTAATGGGAAACTAAGACCTGGGATTGTTCACAGATTAGATAAAGATACCTCCGGATGCATGGTAGTTGCAAAAAGCCAAGAGGCATTAGTAAATCTCCAGAAACAAATTAAAGAAAAAATAGCATCACGCGAATATATTGCGGTAATTCATGGAGCACCTAATTCTGAAGAAGGCCAAATAGTGGGATACATTGGCAGAGATAAATTAAATAGGTTGAAATATAAAGTAGTTGAAGAAACTTCAGGAAGGTATGCCTGTACCTATTGGAAATTAGAAGAAAGATTTGGCAATTACTCATTAATGAGTTTCAAACTAGATACGGGGCGAACGCATCAAATCAGAGTACATTGCGCTCACATTAATCATCCAATTGTGGGTGATCCGTTATATGGAAGATGTAAAAAACTACCATGTAAATTAGATGGCCAAGCTTTACACGCCATTAAGCTTGGACTTATACATCCAATAAATGGTAAAGAAATGATATTCGAATCAGAATTACCATTAGATTTTCAAAAATTACTAAGTGTACTTAAAGTTAAATAAGATTTAAAGAGGAATTTAGTAGCGATTTTGTATACGTGTTTTGAGTTTTAGTGAATATTGTAGAACTTTCTCCTTCATCAACTATCTTTCCGTGATTCATAACTAGCAACCTATCACAAAATCTTTTAGCAATGCCTAAATCATGAGTAATAAAGATAATCGTTAAATTCATTTTTTCTTGCAAGACTCTAAGTAATTCAAGAATTTCTATTTTTACTGAAGCATCCAACATATTAACGCTCTCATCACAAATCAAAATTTTTGGTTTCAACAATAGCGCTCTGGCTAATGAGATTCTTTGCAATTGACCACCAGATAATTGACTAGGATAAGAATTAAAGAAATCATTATTTAAGGGAAGATTTAAATTTCTTAACATTAATTTTATTTCTTTTTCGATTTTTCTTTTATCTGAAATTTTTTTAATAAAAAATATATCTTCCAAAATATTTTTAATTGTCATTTTCGGATTCAAACTTGAAAAAGGATCTTGAAAAATTATTTGCACATTATTGTTCTTTTTAAAAGATTTATTTTTTTTCAATGCATGATTTTTATCATAAATTTTTATTTCACCACCTCTTACTTTAAGGAGTCCAATTAAAGCCCTACATAATGTACTTTTACCGCTCCCTGAAGAACCAACAATTCCAAGAGTCTCATTCTCATATAACTTGAAACTAACTTCATTTAAAGCCTTATTCCATTTAGTAATGAAAATTGAAGAATTTAATTTATACCAATGTCTTAGGTTATTTACCTCTAGAACGACATGATCTCGAGAATTATTTTTAGTATTTGGTTCTAATAATATTTTTGAAGCATTTACTAACTTTTTCCCAATATCTGATTTTGGTGATTGAAAAATATCTAATATATTCCCTTTTTCAACAATCGATCCCTTTTCAATTATTGCAACTTTTTTACACCATTTTGCTGCAAGATTAATATCATGACTAATTAAAATTAAAGTTGTATCAAAATCATTACATAGATTAATTATTTCTTGCATAATTTCAAAACTTGTTTTGGTATCTAAGCTTGTTGTAGGTTCATCAGCTATTAATAATTTAGGTTTCAAAGCAAGTGCCATTGCTATAGAAACTCTCTGTCTCATTCCACCGCTAAATTGATGTGGGAAAGAATCAAGTTTACTTTCTTCAATTCCTACTTTTTGAAAAACTTCTCTTACTAATTTTTTAATAGCTAAAGATGATTTAGTTTGATCATGTGTTTTAAATAATTCATATAAATGATCCCCAACTCTCATTAGCGGATTAAGTTTTTTTATAGAGTCTTGATAAATAAATCCAAAATTCTTTCTTCTAAATAATTGTGCATCTTTGTTATTTATTTTCCTAGGATCTACACTAGAAATCGATAGATACCCTTTAGAAGTTGCCTTTTCAGGCAATATATTTACTAATGTTTTTGCAAAAGTGGTCTTTCCACATCCAGAAGGTCCTATTATGGCCAAATGATCGCCACTTTCTATTTCCAAATTAAAATTTTTGATAATAGGTTGCTGCTTTAGACCATATTTAACAGTCAGATTTTTAACTACAATAATTTTTTCTTTATTTTTTCCCATGATTTATAGCCAATTTTTCTAGACCTAAATAAAATACATCTAAAGCAATATAAAATGACCGAGGCAGCTGCAAATTCAAAAGAAAAAAACGAAATTGAAGTTTCCAAAACTATTTTGCCTGAAAATAAAAAATATGAAAGTGAATCTTTAAATTATCAAATAAAAATTCCCGATTGGCTTATTAAAGATATTCATAATTTTGAAAAATCAAATAAAGAAAATGATGAGAACCAAAATCTTATAGTAAAGGCTTTTAAACTTGCTTATAAAGCTCATGATGGACAATTCCGCGCGAGCGGCGAGCCATACATTATCCATCCAGTTGCTGTTGCAAATCTCCTCAAAGAAATAGGTGCTAGTTCATCTGTTATTGCTGCAGGCCTTTTACATGATGTTGTTGAAGATACTGGAATTGATTTATCCGAAATAGAAACAAATTTTGGATTAGAAGTAAAAATACTTGTGGAAGGTGTAACAAAATTAGGAGGCATTCACTTTAACAATAGGACCGAAGCACAAGCTGAAAATCTTAGGAAAATGTTTTTGGCTATGGCCAGCGATATCAGAGTTGTCTTAGTAAAACTTGCAGATCGACTTCATAACATGAGAACAATTGAATGGCTAAATGATGAGAAAAAACTAAGAATAGCGAGAGAAACAAGAGAGATTTATGCACCATTAGCTAATCGACTAGGAATAAACAGATTTAAATGGGAATTAGAAGATTTAGCTTTTAAATTCCTAGAGCCTAAAGAATATCAAGATCTTAAAGATCAAATCGCTGTTAAAAGAAGTGATAGAGAAAAAAGATTAAAAGTAACTTTGAATCTTATGAAGGAAAACTTGGTTTCAGCAGGTTTGAAAAATTTTGAAATAACAGGGAGGCCAAAACATCTTTATGGCATCTGGAGCAAAATGGAAAGACAACAAAAGCAATTTCACGAGATTTATGATGTTGCTGCCCTAAGAATTATCGTCGACAATTCAGATAGTTGTTATAGAGCTTTAGCAGTTGTTCATGATACTTTCAAACCAATTCCAGGTAGATTTAAAGACTATATAGGATTACCAAAACCTAATGGATACCAGTCCTTACATACTTCTGTTATTGGAAGACATCGACCTATTGAAGTTCAAATTAGAACTACTTCGATGCATCAAATTGCTGAATATGGTATTGCCGCTCATTGGCAATATAAAGAGGGTGGTTCTCCCGCTAAAAGTAATGCCGAGAGATTTAATTGGCTAAGACAATTAGTAGAATGGCAACAAGAAGGTAATGAAAGGGATCATAATGATTATTTAGCTTCAATTAAAGAAGATTTATTTGATGAAGAAGTATTTGTGATCACTCCAAAAGGAGATGTTGTTGGTTTAAGGAAAGGATCTACCGCGATAGATTTCGCCTACAGAATTCATTCTGAAGTTGGAAATCACTGTAATGGAATAAGAATTAATGAAAAGCTTTCTCCATTATCTACAGCACTTCAAAATGGTGACTTCATAGAAATTTTGACAAGTAATAATGCTACTCCAAGCTTGGATTGGCTGAACTTTGTAGTTACGCCAACTGCTAAAAATAGAATTCGCCAATGGTATAAGAAAAGCCATCGTGACGAAACGATTAAAAGAGGTAGAGATTTACTTGAAAAAGAAGTAGGTAGAAACGGTTTTGAAGCATTACTTTCTAGTGAAGCCATGAAAAAAGTTGCAAATCGATGCAATTTAAAAACTACTGAAGACCTTCTTGCATCTCTTGGTTTTGGTGGTTTAACTTTGCATCAAGTATTAAACAGACTAAGAGAAGAAATAAAATTACAGACAGAAGATGTGAAAAATGATTCAGACTCTGAAATTGCAAAATCTCTGAAAAGTAATAGTAATTTATCCAATAATAAATCTAATACTGCAGCTAAATCACCAATTTCTGGGATAGAAGGTCTTGATTACAGAATAGGTAAATGCTGTACCCCACTCCCAGGCGAGGATATTATTGGAACTGTGTCGCTCGGCAACCATGGGATAACCATACATAGGGAAGATTGTGAAAATGTAATACCAATTCCAATAGAGAGAAGATTACCTGTTAGTTGGAATCAAGATAATAAAACTGGTGATAATAAGTTTCCAATTCAGCTACGAATAGAAGTAATTGATAGAGTTGGAGTTCTTAAAGATATTCTTATGCGGTTATCTGATAAAGGTATAAACGTAAGCGATGCCAATGTTAAAACTGCTTACGGTAAACCAGCTATTATAAATCTTTGTGTAGGTCTTGAAAGTTATAATCAACTTCACAAAACAATTGAACAAATTAAATCAATGGCAGATGTTTTAGATATTGCCAGAGTTGGACAAAGTTAATTTTAAAATAAGATCAAACTAACTTTTACTTTTTATCTTGTAGATAAAGAAAACAATACTGCCGCAAATAAAAGCCAGTAAAATACCTACACAAGATGAACCTAATAGTAATTTTAGGGAAAAAATTCTACCTTGTTTCCATAAGTCATCAATAACTAAACTTTTTTCAAGAAGTTTATTAGAAGAATTATTTAAAAAAATCGAACCAACTTTATAGTTAAAATAATAAAGTGGAATATAAGTAAAAGGGTTGCTAATCCATGTACCAATTGCAGCTAGAATAATATTTCCCTTGGCTATTTTCGCTAAAAATACCCCTATTAAAGTCTGAAACCCAAAAAAAGGAAAACAGCCACTAAATACCCCTATAGCTAAACCTTTAGCATTAAAGAAAGGACTTCCATTCTGATTCCTAAATAATGATAGAATTTTCTTATAGGTAATATCTCTTTTAAATCTCATTCAGAAAGAAAATTTCAAAATTCTTGATAATCTTACTTAATTATCCATAACAAAGCGAGAGATGGATTCGATAGTTACTACAGAAGATACGATAGCCGCAATTGCTTCAGCTATAAGTATAGGGAAAGGAGGAGTTGCAATAATAAGAGTATCAGGGAAAGACTCAATAAATTCTTGCAAAAAGATTGTTAAAACTAAATCTAAATATGCATGGGAATCACATAGAGTTTTTCATGGTTTTATTCAGGAAAATAAACAAAATAAATTTATAGATGAGGTTTTAATTTTAGTAATGAAATCACCTAATAGCTTCACAGGAGAGGATGTTGTTGAACTTCATTGCCATGGAGGAATTATCATAGTGAATAAAGTTCTAAAGAGATTATTATCTAGTAATTCTAGAGTTAGACTTGCAAACCCAGGAGAATTTAGTCAAAGAGCTTTTCTTAATGGAAAAATAGACCTTACTCAAGCCGAGTCGATTAATCAATTAATTAATGCAAGCAATACAAAATCAGCAGAGTTAGCTTTTAGTGGGCTTCAAGGAGAAATAAAGAAAAAAATTAATGATATTAAAAATGACCTTATAAATCAACTTTGCGAAATAGAAGCGAGAGTTGATTTTGAAGAAGAGTTTACAAATTTTGATTACACCAAATATCTAAAAAACATTAAAAAAGTAAAAGAAAAAATAGAATTACTAATAGAAAATGCCAAAAGAAATTCATATATTCACAATGGAATATCCATTGCGCTTATAGGTAAAACAAATGTTGGCAAAAGCTCTTTATTAAATTTACTTGCAAAAAAAGAGAAAGCAATCGTAACTAATATTCCTGGAACAACTAGAGATGTTATTGAAGTTAATTTAACTATTAATGATATTCCAATGAAAATAATTGATACTGCTGGAATAAGAGAAACTCATGAACAAATTGAAAGTATAGGAATTAAAAAAAGTTTTGGAAAAATTAAAGAGTCAGATTTTATAATTTATATTTATAGTCTTGAAGAAGGATTTAATGAAGAAGACAAAAAAATAATAGAAAAAATCCCCAAAGAAAAATTAATTACTATTTTGGGCAATAAAAAAGATTTAATTGATTGCAAAAATATTAATTCAAATGAGTTAAAAAATACAATTCTCATGAGCATTAAGAATAATAATGGTGAAAGATTATTAATCGACACAATCATAAAAAAATGTGGATTAAAACAAGTAGAAAATATCAATATATTTTTAAACGAAAGACATCTAACAAATTTGTCTGCTTGCCTATCTAATTTAAATGATACTGATGAAATCATTAAAAATAAATTGCCATTTGATTTATTATCAATAGAACTGAGAGACGGAATTCAAAACTTATCTAAAATAACTGGTCAAGAATTAACAGAGGAACTCCTAGATAATATTTTTTCTAAATTTTGTATTGGTAAATAAATTTGAGTTAAATTACATAGTGATCTATAGTTAATTCTCTAACTTCAGTTGAATTTTTATTAATTAATTATTTTTTAGTTTAGTGGATTTAAATACTCCAATAATAAGTAAGATCATTGATAATTGGATCGATGAAGATATAGGTAGAGGAGATCTTACAAGTCCCTCTATTACAGAAGAGAATGGTAATGCATATTGGATTGCAAAAGAGGAGGGTATATTTTGTGGGGTTGAAATTATAAAAGAAATTTTTAAAAAAATTGATTTAAAAATCAGTTCAAAATTTAATATCTCTGATGGAGATAAATTTGTTAAAGATCAAAAACTCTTAGAAATATATGGACCTTCAAAAAGTTTACTCGCTACTGAAAGGATCAGCTTAAACATAGCAATGCATTTATCTGGAATATCAACATATACAAAGAATCTCATAGATAAATTAGAAGGCACAAATATAAAATTAGCAGATACTAGGAAAACGACTCCTGGCTTAAGAATATTTGAAAAATATGCATTCAAATGCGGAGGTGGAGTGAATCATAGAATGGGATTATACGATGCTGCCATGATCAAAGAAAATCATATTGCATGGACAGATAATCTTAAGAATGCAGTACAAAAAATTCGCCTAAATTCGCCTTTTACAACTCATATCATAATTGAAGCTGAAAATATCGAACAGGCAAAAGAAGCAGTATTAGCAGGAGCGGATAGTGTCTTATTAGATGAACTTAGTCCTGAAACAATCAAAAAAAGCGTTCAAGAATTAAGAGATTTATCAATTAATAGCCTAAAAAAAGAAGTCAATAAAAATTTGATAATAGAAGTTTCTGGAATAAACCCTAAAGAAATTAGTAAATATCTAATAAAAGGTATTGATTTGATTTCAACAAGTTCTTCTATTACCAAAAGTGATTGGATTGATTTAAGTATGCGTTATATTAATTAATCATATAGATAAATAATTGAATAAATAATGCTAATCATTTTTAAAGAATTAACAAATAATTTCGAACAAACTCTTTTAGATAGTCTTAAAAAAAATCATAAAGAAAGAGAATTCGAAATTCTTAGAAAAAATTTAATTACACAATCATCAAAAGAAGAATTTGGTGATTATCAATGTAATATTTGTTTAAGTTTATCTAAAATATATAAAAAGAACCCAAGAGATATTTCTAATGATTTTATTAACCTTTTAAATAAAAATAAAAGCATAGGAAAATTATGTAAGAGTCTAGAAATAGCTGGACCTGGATTTATAAATATAAAATTAAAAGATGAAGTTCTAATAAATGCAATTAAATCAAATATTCAATGCCAAAGGGGTGGAGTACCTCAAATTAAAAAAGATTTAGATAGTGGCTTATCAAATAAAATCATTGTAGATTTTTCTAGTCCTAATATTGCTAAAGAAATGCATGTAGGGCATTTAAGATCAACAATAATAGGAGATTCAATATCCAGAATTTTCGAGTTAAGAGGTTATCAAGTATTAAGACTAAATCATGTTGGCGATTGGGGCACGCAATTTGGAATGCTTATTACTCAGCTCAAAGATTTATATTCAAATGACTTAGAGGAGATAGGCAAAATTAAAATAAGTGATTTAGTTGAATTTTATAAAGAATCAAAAAAAAGATTTGATAATGAATATGAATTCCAAAAAAGATCTAGAGAGGAAGTAGTTAAGTTACAAAGTGGAGATATTAAATCGATTAAAGCTTGGAAATTATTATGTGATCAATCTAGAAAAGAATTTGATGAAATCTATAAAAATTTAAAAATAAAAATAGAAGAAAGAGGTGAATCTTTTTATAATCCCTTCTTAAAATCAGTAATTGAGGATTTGAATTTTAAAAAAATATTAGTAGAAGATCAAGGAGCAAAATGTGTATTTCTAGATGGGATGACTAATAAAGAAGGCAAGCCTTTACCGCTAATTATTCAAAAAAAAGATGGAGGTTTTAACTATGCTACAACAGATCTTGCTGCCATAAGATACAGATTCAATAAACCTCCTAATGGGGATGATGCTTCGAGAATTATTTATGTAACTGATCATGGACAAACAAATCATTTTGCTGGAGTTTTTCAAGTTGCAAAAAAAGCAAAATGGATCCCAGACAATTGCCAAGTAGACCATGTCCCTTTTGGTTTAGTTCAAGGAATTGATGGCAAAAAACTAAAGACAAGGGAAGGTGAAACAATACGTTTAAAAGATTTATTAAAAGAAGCAGTTAGAAGAGCAAAAGAAGATTTATTGAAAAGATTAGAAGATGAAAATCGTTATGAGACAGAAGATTTTATTGCAAATACTTCAAGAATAATTGGATTAGGAGCTGTTAAGTATGCAGATTTAAGCCAAAATAGGATTACAAATTATCAATTTAGTTTTGATAAAATGCTTTCCCTAAATGGTAATACGGCTCCTTATTTGTTATATACACTTGTGAGAATTGCAGGAATTAAAAGAAAAAATGATTTTGTTTATGACTCTAAAGATTTTCAATATACAAATTATGAACATAAAGCTGAGTGGAAACTTATCAGAAAATTACTTAAGTTCGATGAAGTCATAATATCTATTGAAAAAGACTTAATGCCAAATAGATTATGCAATTATCTGTTTGAGCTATGTCAGACTTTTAATAGATTCTATGATCAAGTGCCAATACTCAAAGAAGAAAAATATATAAAAATTTCTAGACTTAATTTATGTGATCTAACTGCAAAAATACTAAAATTAAGCTTAGAGCTTCTAGGAATTGAAACTTTAGAAAGAATGTAATGAATGATTTTGATCAATTAAATAATCTTTTCCCAAGACCAAGAGAAGAAATAATAAATATGCAGTCTTACTCTGCACCTTTAGAAAATAGAAGAAATTTACTCCGCTTAGACTTTAATGAAAATACTTTAGGTCCAAGTCCTAATGTTTTTAAGGCATTACAAGCGATAAAATTAAATGAGATTTCAATTTATCCAGAATATAATTTATTAAAAAAATTTTTATGTGATAAATATCTTGATGCAAGAAAATTTGATAATAATGAAATAGGAATTTTCAATGGAGCAGATGCAGCAATCAATGCAATCTTCAATTGCTTTGGAGAAAAAGATCAAATATTTCTAACCACGAATCCAACTTTTGGTTACTACTCTCCTTGTTCAGAAATGCGAGGAATGAAGAAAATAACTTGTTCTTACATTGGAGAAAATTTTCTATTTCCCATAAATGAATTTAGTGAAAAAATTATAAAGTATAATCCAAAGTTAATATTTATTTGTAATCCAAATAATCCGACAGGAACAATTTTAAGTGCTCAAGAGATAATTAACTTAGCGAATATCAAAAAGGATTCATTGATAATTGTTGATGAACTATATGAAAAATTTAATGGAGATAGTCTTCTTGAATCGATAGATTTTGAAAAGAATAAAAATATACTAATAATCCAATCTCTATCAAAAACAGCTGGTTTAGCTGGTTTAAGAATAGGTTTTACTTTTGGCAATAAAAATTTAATTAATTACATTAATAAAGTTACAGGACCATATGATGTAAATAGCTTTGCTATAACGGCAGCATTAGCAGCACTTAAAGACAAATCATATATTGATAATTATGTTTTAGAAGTAAAAAAAGCAAGGGAATGGATTTTAAATAAATTTAAATCAACAAAAATCAGAACTCATTTTAGTGGTGGTAATTATTTCTTAATTTGGCCAAAAAAAGATCCTAAAATTTTAATACAACAGATGAGAGAAAAAGGTATTCTTATCAGAAGTATGGAAAACAAAAAAGATATTGGTAAGTCAATAAGGGTTAGTATTGGAACTAAAGAACAAATGATTTTTTTCTGGGACAATTACAAGGTCTTAGATTTAATAAATTAATTACCAAAAATATAAATTATATTTTGATCAATTCTTTTAGGTTTTATTTGAAAATCTTTTCCAACATACTTTACTTTAAAATTTTTCATATTTTCGATAAACAAATCAGCATTTGAGAAATCACATTCTTTATTAATTTTTTTGCCACGAGCAAAGTGAACAGGAATAACTACATTTGGTTTTAAGATCTTAACTATTCTTGATGCTTCTAACCCATCGTAAGATTTTATTCCTCCTCCAATTGAAATAAATAAGATGTCTGGACTAGACAAAGTAATTTGACTATTGATATCAATATCACCAGCAGCGCCTCCCATATGAACAATTTTAAGATCATTCTGCTTCCAACTCCAGACAGTTGCCATCCCAATTCTTCTTCCATCTACTCTGTCATGTGGGACGGAAATTCCATTTAATAAAATATCCTCAAATTGATATATTCCTGGCTCTACAAACATTAATTGGTTATTAGGATTATATCCTTCATCTGGAAGCCTAGAACTAGCCAAAATAAAATCTGCGTTGACTTCTTTTGGCTCTTTTAAATTGCTTGCACAACCTATTGCTTTAAAGGGATTTATAAGAATCGATTTTTCAGCACTATTAATTAAGAAACTACTATGTCCAAGACTTTTTATTACTAAATTACTTGCCAATAATGAGGTAGGTAAACAAGAGCTAAATAATATAAAAAAGAAAATGTTTTTAATTTGAGAAATCATATTATTATTTTTTTTATATTTTACTTTTGTTCAGCCATTTTTAGAAAATTACTAATTAATTTATGACCAAATTGTGTCAATACACTTTCAGGATGAAACTGTACTCCATGTAAATGCTTATATTCTTTGTGAGAAATAGCCATAATAGTTGAGTCTTCTAAAGTCGCAGTTATATCGAAACAAGTTGGTAATGAAGTTGAATCAACTATAAGACTATGATATCTAGTCGCCACAAATGGAGTCTCGATATCTTTAAACAAACCTTTTTGATTATGAAATATTTTGGACGTCTTACCATGCATAAGTTCTTTCCCAACTATAACCTTACCTCCATAAGCTTGAGCCAAAGCTTGATGCCCTAAACAAACTCCTAATGTCGGAATATATTTAGATAATTTTTTTAGTATTGGCAGACAAATTCCAGATTGATCTGGATTACCAGGACCTGGGGATAATAGGATGCCACTAGGATTTAGTTTGATAATTTCATCTAAAGTAATTTCATCATTTCTTTTAACTATTAATTCTCTAGTTATTTCATGCTCAACAGAAAGTTCTCCTAAATATTGAACAAGGTTATATGTAAAACTATCGTAATTATCAATAACAAGAAACATATTTATATAGATTCAAATAAAAACTTAATTTTAGGAACAAAAATATATAAAGCAATAATAACAGAATTAATGGAAGCTAATAACACTGCTCCTGCAGAAGTATCTTTTGAAATTTTAGCCAAACTACTAAATTCTTTTTTCACTACTAAATCAACTATTGATTCAATAGATGTGTTTAATATTTCTAATATTAAAACAGACATAATTGTGGCAATCAAAATTACATAATTACTATGACTAATTTGCAGTAAAAAACCAATTATTAAACTTGTAACTGCAAAAATTAATTGAATTTTAAAATTTCTTGAAGTTTTTAATACGTAACTAATTCCACTAAAAGCATACTTAAAACTTTTTAATAAATTACTGGAAGTTTTATATGATTCTATTCTATTTTTTAGAGAGTTTATTTTATTTTCCATAGATTTTTAATCTAATTTTTTAATTAAATATTCCTGAAAATTTAACATATTTTCTAAATCAAGATCATTATTATGTTCCCATCCGAAAAGATGTAAAAATCCATGACTGGCCAACCAGAGCATTTCTTTATAGAGTGAATGTTTAAATTCATAAGATTGCTCAATTGCAATCTCTAATGATATAAATATATCTCCCAACTCTATATGATCTAAATTATTTAGAGATTCATCAGAAATGATTGGAAAAGATAGAACATCAGTTGGTCCATTTTTTTGCATCCACTTCTGGTTCATAAAAGCAATTTCTTGATTAGATATTATCTGTAAGCCTAATGAAAAAGATTTTTTTTCAAAAATGAAATTTGGCAATTTATAATCGTCTTTTTTTAATATTATTTTTATCCAAGATAAAAAAACTTTCTCCCAAAAATTAGATTCAAAAATAAGCTTATTTTTAGAATCTTTTAACTTATTTGAAAATTGAGAAAATTCATTACATTTAAAAACCAAATCTAAATTAATTTCAGAAAAAATTTTTTCTGTCATACATTCTTATAAAGGAATATTAGGCTTACCTATTGTGGCTACAAGTATTAATATCCCAATTAAAACTAGAAAGGTTATTGAAAAATGAGAAATACTTTTTGAACCCTTCCTTACCATATTTCGCATAGCAAGCTTTATAAAGCTTGGAGTAGCAACTTTTTTTTCTATATTTTCGTTTTTATTTTTCATTAGTTATTCAATAGATTCTTTAGAAGAAATATTCATGCGTAATAATTCATGAATAAATGGTTCAAGTCCACCATCTAAAACACTATCTAAGTCGTTAGTCTCCTTCATAGTCCTGAGATCTTTTACCATTTGATAGGGATGGAAAACATAATTTCTTATTTGATTGCCCCATGCAGCTTCCACAATATCACCTTTAATATCAGCGACTTCTGCAGCTCGTTGTTCTTTAGCAATCACAAGTAGTTTAGACTTAAGAAGTAACATAGCTTTTTCTTTATTTTGTAATTGAGATCTTTCTTGTGTACATCTTACTGAAATCCCTGAAGGCAAATGAACAATTCTCACCGCTGTTTCTACTTTATTAACATTTTGTCCTCCAGCCCCACCGGATCTACTTGTTGTAATTTCTAAATCTTTTTCAGGTATATCAAGTAAAATATTGTCATCTAATTTTGGCATTACCTCCACCCCAGCAAAGCTGGTTTGTCTTTTACCATTAGCATTGAAAGGAGAAATTCTTACTAATCTATGAGTTCCTTTTTCATGTTGTAAATATCCGTATGCATATTTTCCATCAATTTCAAAAGTCACACTTTTGATACCTGCTTCTTCTCCTTGAGATAATTCATTGATAATTAAACTCATTTGATTATTATCGGCCCATCTTGAATACATTCTCAATAAGATCTCTACCCAATCCTGAGCATCTGTTCCACCAGCACCTGCGTTAATAGAAACTACTGCTCCCTCCTTATCGTATTCACCACATAACAATCTTTCAAATTCCCATTTATCCAAATTCTCTCTTAATTTCTTTAAGCCCTGCTTGGATTCCAAAATCATTTCCTCTTCTGGTTCTAAAGAATAAAGCTCAAGAGAGGCATTAGCATCAGAAATAAAATTTTTCCATTTATCCAACAATTCAAGTTGTGCCTTAACATCATCAAGGATTAACATTTGTTTTTTTGCTTCTTCTTGATTCTCCCAAAATTCAGGCTGAGCAGAAATCTGCTCTAACTCTCTCCTTTTCGCTTTTAATCTTGGTACGTCAAAGACAATCCTGAGCATTACCCAGGCGCTCTGTTAGTTCCGAAAGATCTTTTTTGAAATCTGTAATATCTATCAAAATAGAATTTAATCGTTATTTATAATTTAACAGGCACTTTTGTTTAATAGTATAAACTAAGTATTATTTTAAAAAAATGTCCAAAGTTGAAATTTATACTTGGCAATATTGCCCATTCTGTATTCGAGCAAAATCATTACTCAAGAAAAAAAATATAAATTTTACAGAATATAAAATAGATGGCGACGAAGATGCCAGAGCTTTGATGATTGAAAGAGCTGATGGTAGAAGAACATTACCACAAATATTTATAGATAACGAGGGTATCGGAGGGTGCGACGATCTCTACACATTAGAAAATGAAAATAAATTAGACCCATTATTAAACTAGATCTTATGAAATTTCTATTCGTAATAGATCCAATAAAAAATATAAATCCCTTAAAAGATTCATCTGCTGCTTTAATGCAAGCATCATCCAAAAAAAATATTGAAATCTGGATTTGTACTCCACAAGACCTTGAAGCTAGAGGTGATGAAGTATGGGCATCTTCCGTAAAAGTTGAAGTCAATCCTTGGATTTCTTTCAAAGATAATGATTGCATCCCCCTCGCCGAATTTAATTGCATTTGGATGAGAAAAGATCCTCCTGTAAATGAGGCTTATTTGTATGCAACCCATCTTTTAGAAGTTGCCGAAAGAAAAGGAGTAAAAGTAATTAACAAACCTTCATCATTAAGAGCATGGAATGAAAAGTTAGGTGCTTTGAGATACAGTCACTTAATGGCACCTACAATAGTTGCGAGTAAGGTAAAAGATCTTATTAATTTTGCAAATATAAATAATGAAGTAGTCATAAAACCTCTTGGAGGAAAAGGTGGTCAAGGTGTTATTAGGATAAACAAAAATTCTCCAGGAATTAAATCAATCATTGAATTAATCACTTCTCAAGAAGAATTACCCGTTATGATGCAAAAATTTATTCCTGAAGTCACAGAGGGTGACAAAAGAATAATTATCGTAAACGGTGAAGCAATTGGATCTATAAATAGGATTCCACAAGGCGGCGATTTTAGGAGTAACTTAGCGATGGGGGGAAAGGCTGAACCAACATTATTAACAGAAAAAGAAAAAAGTATCTGCTCAGAATTATCTCAACACTTTAAAGATGAAGGTTTATTTTTTGTAGGTATTGATGTAATAAATGGAATGCTTAGCGAGATTAATGTAACAAGTCCAACAGGTTTAAGAGAAATAGAAAATTTATCCAATCAAAATGTTTCAGAGGAAGTTATTGAAAAATTATTGGAAATTATCTAGTATTTTTAGCGAAAAATATTTGTTTTACTATAGATTCAAATTTTAATTTAATCTCATCTATTTCTTTCTCTAAAACTGAGCCTGAAACTATACCTGAACCTGCAGTAAATTCAATATTTTCTTCAATATATCTTGCGCCTCTTATTGCTAAAAGAAATGATGCATTTCCTGATGCATCAACCCAACCCATTGGAGAAGCATAATTTCCTCTAGGAAAAGACTCAAGAGTGTTTATCCAATCCAAAGCTGCATTTTTTGGATATCCACAAATAGCAGGAGATGGATGTAAGGTTTTAAGCAATTCAAAAGGACATATATTTTCAACTTTAGATAAAATGAGTGTTTGTAGATGAGAAATATCTCCAAATGAATTTACCTTGATATCACTTTTTTTAAAGTTTTTTATCTTTGAAACTTCTAAACATTTAATCAAATACTGTGTTACGAAATTATGTTCTTTTAAGTCTTTAGTACTTTTTAGGAGTTTCTTAAAATTTGAATTAGTAGAGATAGTTCCAGCAAGAGCCTCCAAAGTTAAATTAGGTTTAGTGAAAGAAAATAATTTTTCTGGAGATGCTCCAAACAAAATATCCTTACCATTCCTTTTCCAAACGTATCTGCATGTATTTGGATGATTCTTTTTTAATCTTTTTAAAATTTCTACTAAATCTAATTTATTTTTAAATTTTATTTTAATCCTATTTGCTAAAACTATCTTTTCGAGAATACCTTTTTCTACTAATTGAATTCCTCTATTTACTACTTTTTTCAAATTTGCATTAGAAATTTCTAAGGAGTCCAAGAAATCATCAATAATAGGGAAATCAAAACTAGTTTTTAAGCCAGATGATTTTATTAATTCTGAGCCAGAATTAATAACTTGATTTCTAATTGTCCAAATTTCTTCAATTAATGTTCTTAATGATGATTTACCTTCAACATGACCATTGATTCTTAACCAGCAATTCTTATCACTTTTAATAAATAATATTTTTGGTAAGATAGCCTCCAAACTAGGGACATCAGAAGATAAATTTTTATTATTCAAGTTTTCAGAAAAAGAAAATAAATAAATTATTTTTGAAAGTGCAGAATTATGTGATTCATTAGTTAAGTTAATTAAATTTTTAAAATTCTCAGAATTAAACTCTTTTGCCACCTCAAATCTTTTTGGGCCATCCAAGGTAACATATTTACATTTCTCGAAAGCAATATATGAAATACCATCAGATTCCTCCCAAAATGAAGAAAACGGATATTTATTTATAAACAATTCATATATTTCTAATAAATCAATACAAGGAATTTCAACACAGATACTTACTAATCCAGAATTCTCCACTTTCTTATCGAAAGTGGAAAATACGTCTTTTAAAAAATCTGTTAAGTTTAAATCATTTTTCATTACTTATTGAAAATAACTAAAAATCATGCAATAAAGTAAAAAATGTAACTCAATTTATAAACTACATTTAATAATGATCGAATTTTGTTTGTTAATTAAAAATGGAAGAAGATAAAAAAAAATTATGGAAACAAGCAATAAAATGGCCTCTTTATTCTGTTGCCATACTACCGGTTTTAATAACAGGGGCTTATATACTCAATCAATATGAAAAGGTAAAAATTTATAATTTGATTGCATTTACTTTAGCTGCAATTTTTATATTACTTTGGGAAAATCTTACTAATGATTTATTCGATGCAGAAACAGGAATCGATGAATTTAAATTCCATTCAATTGTAAATCTTGTAAAAAATAAAAAAATAATTTCATTTATTGCATATACATCTTTAGTTATTGGTTTATTAATAATTTCAATTATTTCAGTATCAACAAGTATAAACATTTTGATTTTGGTGGCATCTTGCTGCTTCTTAGGATATTTATATCAAGGACCTCCTTTTAGATTTGGCTATCAAGGTTTAGGAGAACCATTATGCTGGCTTGCATTTGGACCTTTTGCTTACTCTGCAGTCTTAATTGCGTTAAATCCGTCTAATATTTACTTCGAAGATATTCCATGGAAAGTTTCTTTATTACTTGGTACAGGACCTTCCTTGGCAACAACTCTTGTATTATTTTGTTCTCATTTTCATCAAATTTCTGAAGATAAAAAGCATGGGAAAAATTCTCCTTTAGTTCGATTAGGAGCAAAAAAAGGTTCTCAATTTGTACCTTGGATAATTTTTACAATATATATTTTTCAACTTTTCACTATATTTACTAGATTTATTCCAGTGTTTTGTATCTTTTATTTGATTAGTTTTCCTCAAGCAATAAGACTTATAAATTTATTAAAGTCTTCATACAAAAAACCTTCGGCAATAAAAAATTCCAAATTTGTCGCAATTAAATTTCAAACTCTTAATGGAGTTGGCTTAATCACAGGATTAATATTTAATTACTTGCTTAATAAATGAACTTAATATTTAGAAAAAAATCTTACAGCTTTAAGTTAACTACAAAAGTAGAAAATTCTAAAACCACTTACCTTACAAAATTGGGTTGGATAATTAAATTATCAAGTAATGATAAAAAAATTGGGTTTGGAGAAGTCTCACCACTTCTAGAAGAAGACTTAAAAAAATGTGCAAAACAACTAAATATGATCCCTGAAAACTTAGAAGTATTTAATTTATCTGAACAAATAAATATTTTTCACCCATGCATTCAATCTGCAATAAATTCTGCATTAGCTGAAATAAATGAGGAAATAATTTTTAAAGAAAAATATTACTTTGATGAAATTGATAAAACAGCCATACTTTTAAATTCTAAAAATGTAATTTCAGAGCTAAATGAAATTAAAAAAAGACAATCTAATATTGGAAAATCAGTAACCATAAAATGGAAAGTAGCATTAAAAAATAATCATGAGGAAGAAGCAAATTTAGAAGAAATTTTAAGCCAAATAGGCAATAATATTAAGTTAAGAATAGATGCTAATGGTTATTGGGGGAGAAAGATAGCTAATAGATGGGCTGATATTTTGAAAGATAACAAAAATATAGATTGGTTAGAACAACCTCTCTGTGTAGATGATATTGAAGGACTGACAGAACTCAACAAAAAAATCCCAATAGCCTTAGACGAATCACTTTTAAAATTTCCAACTTTGATTGATGAGTGGGAGGGTTGGCAAATTCGAAGGCCTTCTCAAGAAAATAATCCAGTTAAGCTTTTAAGGGAATTAGAAAATAAAAAAGCTTTAATATCTATAAGTTCCTCATTTGAAACCGGAATAGGGAAGAGATGGCTTTATCATTTATCTTCTCTCCAATTACAAGGACCAACTCCAAAAGTTCCTGGTTTAGCAATGAATAAATTTCCTAATTCTTTTCTATTTTTAAATGAAGCAAAAAATATATGGGATCAACTATGAAAAATAAAATTCATACTATTGAAGTTGAAAATAATGAAACTCAATCTGTTGAGAAAATTATTAAAAAAATTAAAGAGAATAAAATTATTTATGTAAAAAACAAATTTTATGAGAATGAAGATGTATTTGATTCAATTACTGAAAATGGGCCAGCAATTATCTTAAACAGTAGTGGGAGTTCTGGAAAACCAAGAAAATGTTTTCATCATTTAGATAATCTTCAATTATCTGCTATTACATCAGGGAAATGGCTAATAGAGCAAGGATTCGAATTGCAAAAATGCCTAATTTTAAATACTTTACCCCTGAACCATATAAGTGGATTAATGCCAATTTTTAGAAGTCAAACTTGGGGATGTGATTGTATTAATATTTCTCCGCATTTAATAAAAAAAACTCGAGAACTTTTACTTTTTACAATTAAATCTAAAAAAAACAAAAAACACTTGATTACATCATTAGTACCTACCCAATTACAAAGACTTTTAGCTCAAAAAGATGGAATTAGTTGGCTGAAAATTTTTGATCTAATTTGGGTAGGTGGAGCTACAATTTCAAGGGAAGCTGCAGAACAATGTATAGAAGAAAAGATAAAATTAGCACCTTGTTACGGCTCAACTGAAACAGCAGCCATGGTTACGAGTTTAAAACCAAAAGAATTCTTAATGGGTTTTAAAAATGTTGGAGAAATACTACCTGATACAAAAATCAGAATTAACGCAAAAGGATTAATCGAGATAAAATCAGCCAGAATTGGAATCGAAATAATAGACTCTTCAAAAACTGAAAATTTCAAAAATAAAAATGGGTGGTGGCAAACCGGTGATTTAGGTGAAATTAATCAAATCAATAATTCTTTATATTTAAACTTTCTTGGAAGAAGTGATAACGCTTTTAATTCAGGAGGAGAAATCGTTTTCCCAGAAGTAATTGAATCTCGATTAAATGATTTCATTATTAAAGAAAATATCCCAATTAATAAATTCAATATTTCAAAAGTATCAGACAAATTATGGGGAAATAAAATTAAAATAATTGTTGAATTTACAGAACTTATAAATTATAAAAAAATTAAAAATTCATTAAATTTATTAAAAAAATTTTCTCAAAGTTGGCCTAAACATGAAAAACCTGAAAAGTGGATTGTTAAAAAAAATACCAGTGCAGAAAAAATAAACTATAAATTTAAAAAATAATAATTAGCATTCTTTTAAATTTGAGCTTACATTTGACGCCTCTATCCATCTTTCTAACTGATCGGGAAGTTCTATTTTATTTCTTGAATCAACATCTAAAGAACAATGTATTATTTTTCCTTCTGCTACTTTATTTCCATTTTTTATAAAAAAGCTATTTACTTGGAACAAATGTGTATTAATTTTATGAGGGGCAATTTTTACTTTTAAGAAATCTCCAATTTTTATAGGCGCAAGAAAGTTTGCTTCACAGTTTATTATGGGAAAAATAATTTGACTTTTACGTATAGAAAAATCTGGGAAAATATCTTGATATGGAATCCCATAAATTTCGATACTCTCTTCCCAAGCTTCGTGCGACCATTTTAATAAGTTATGAAAATGAATTACACCTGCAGAATCACAATCACCGAATCTTACCTTCTTCTGCAATATCAACCAGTCAGCGGGTTTCATTTAAAGAACTTATCTATCAACAGATCCCATAATGACATCTATTGAGCCAAGAATTGCCATAATATCGGCGATTTTGGCACCTTTAAGAATATGCGGCAATATTTGGAGATTATTTAAATCAGCTGCTCTGATTTTAAATCTCCATGGGGTAACTTCATTATTTCCTTGAATGAATACACCTATTTCTCCTTTACCAGACTCTAATCTTGTATACAATTCTCCGTTAGGAATTTTAAAAGTTGGAGCAACCTTCTTAGCTACATATTGATAGTCCAAACCAAATATTTCACTTTTTTTATCTTCAGTCGCCATTCTTTGAGCTTCCAAATTTTCTGTTGGACCTCCTGGAATCATTTTACAAGCTTGGCGAATGATACTTAGTGATTGTCTCATCTCTTCAACTCTTACTCGATATCTCGCATAACAATCTCCTTCTTTTTCTGAAGCAATCTGCCAATCAAAATCGTCATAACATTCATAACTATCGACTTTCCTTAAATCCCAAGAAACTCCAGAAGCTCTAAGCATTGGCCCAGACAAAGACCAATTAATTGCCTGGTCTCTTTGTATTGTTCCCAGACCTTCAATTCTTTTTCTAAAAATTGGATTATTTGTAATTAATTTTTCATATTCATCAATCTTAGGTCCAAACCAGTCACAAAAGTCTATACATTTTTCTAACCATCCGTATGGAAGATCACATGCGACACCACCTATCCTAAAGAAATTATTATTTATCAGCCTCTGTCCAGTAGCAGCTTCCCAGAGATCATATATCATTTCTCTTTCTCTAAAAATATAGAAAAATGGAGTTTGAGCTCCTACGTCTGCTAAAAAGGGACCGAGCCACAAAAGATGATTAGCAATACGATTGAGTTCCAGCATTAGAACTCTGATGTAACTAGCTCTTTTAGGAACTGGAATATTAGCTAATCTTTCAGGAGCATTTACTACAATAGCTTCATAAAACATTCCTGCTGCATAATCCATTCTGCTTACATAAGGGACATACATTACATTTGTCCTATTTTCAGCTATCTTTTCCATTCCTCTATGTAAATATCCAATTACTGGCTCACAATCAATGACATTCTCACCATCAAGAGTTACAACTAATCTTAAAACCCCATGCATTGAGGGATGGTGAGGGCCAAAATTGACCACCATTGGTTCTGTTCTAGTCTCTAGCTGAGCCATTCGAAATTTAACTTCTAAATAAATCTTAGTCGAAAGTTATGCAAACTGACCTATCTGATTCATCTTTTTTCAATCATAAATCAGTTATGACAGATGAGATTATGACCTCATTAGAGCATTACCCATTAATCCATAACAACCAACTTAAAGGAATAGACGCAACTTTAGGCGGAGGCGGGCACTCTTATCATTTATTGAGAAAATATTCGGATTTAAATATAATTGGACTTGATCAAGATCCATACGCGAGAATATCAGCATCAAAAAAACTTGATGAATTTAAAAATAGGATTGATATAAGGGCTTCAAATTTTGCAGATTTTGTACCAAAAGAAAAAGTTTCTTTTGTAATTGCAGATCTTGGAGTAAATAGTAACCAGATTGATAACCCTAAAAGAGGATTCAGTTTCCAAAAAGATGGTCCACTTGATATGCGCATGAATCCTCTTATTGAGGTTGATGCAGAGAAATTAATTGAGGATTTAAATGAAAAAGATCTAGCTAACCTAATTTATAAATATGGAGATGAGAGATTATCAAGAAAGATTGCAAGGAAAATAAAAATGGATTTGAAGGAAAATGGGAAATATTCTGGGACAAAAGAGTTAGCTTATTCCATTGCAGGCTGCTTTCCACCAAAACAAAGATATAAAAAAATACACCCAGCAACAAGAACATTTCAAGCACTAAGAATTGCTGTTAATAAAGAAATTGAATTATTAGAAAAATTTTTGCAAGTTGTCCCTGAATGGCTTTTGCCAGGAGGTATTATTTCTATTATTAGTTTTCATTCCCTTGAGGATAGGTTAGTTAAAAGTTCTTTTAAGAGTGATCAAAGACTAAAAAACTTAACAAGAAAGCCAATAACTCCTTCCGAACAAGAAGTCGAACTCAATAAAAGAGCTAGAAGTGGAAAATTAAGAATTGCTCAATTAAAATAGGAGCCAATATTTTCTATCGTAATGATCTGATCGTATTTGTAAGAATATGAATTGCTTGTTTTATATCTTTTGAATTAGTGCTTAATCCAATACTCAACCTTATTGAAGATTCTGCTTCTTTAAAAGATCTACCTAAGGCTAGTAAAACATGAGATGGTTCACCATTACTACATGCAGATCCACTAGAACAAATTATTTTAGATTTTAAAAGTTTATGAAACTTTGCTCCGTTTAAATCCAATACAGTCAAATTTAAATTGTGAGGTAATCTTTTTTCTATAGAACCATTAATTAATAAACCAGAATTATTTTCTAACAAACCCTCTAAAAGGTTATTTCTATTCAAACTTAATTTCTCAGCATTATTTTTTTGATTGAAAACTGCTATCTCTATTGCTTTAGCAAAGCCAACTACTAAAGGAAGAGGTAATGTACCAGACCTGAGACCATATTCCTGACCTCCTCCAACAATTAAAGGCTCAAGATTAATTTCTTCATCAATCAAAAGAAGTCCTATCCCTTTAGGACCATATATTTTGTGAGAACTAATCGTTATCATATTTACATCTGATAAAAGATCGTCTAACTCGATATAACCTAAACATTGTGCAAAATCAGAGTGAAAGGTTATTTCTCTCGATTTACATATCTTTGAAATATTCTCTAAAGGCTGAATAACTCCTATTTCGTTATTTGCCAACATGATACTAACCAGAAATGTATCTTCTCTTATATTTTTTTTGAATTGTTCTTCTGAAATTAAGCCATCTTTCTCAGGATTAATTTCTGTAACCATAAATCCCTCTTTTTTTAGTTGGTTAAGGGGCTCCAAAACAGCTTTATGCTCCGTTTTTAAGGTAATAATATGTCCATAATTTCCTGTTTTTTTATGGTAATTTCTAGCAAAACCTAATAAGGCTAAGTTATTAGATTCTGTTGCCCCACTTGTAAAAATAACTTTTTTATTCTTAAGAAATAAATTTTGTTCTATTTTTTCTCTTGAGGCTTCCAATATAGCGCTTGCGTTAATCCCAGCCAAATTAGATTTGCTTGCAGGGTTAGAAAATATCTCAACCCAAAAAGGTTTCATAGAATCGACAACATCTTTAGAGCAAGGAGTCGAAGATTGATAGTCTAGTAGTATGGGAGTTGTTAGCATTATGCTTAGTATATAAAATTCTCTTTATTACTAGAAAATCAAATTAAAGAATTTAAAAAATGGATGAAATTAATCAAATAAATAATGAACTGGTAAGAAAATCAAGAATTTTATTAGTTGATGATGAGCCTGGTTTAAGAACAGCTGTTAAAACATTTCTAGAAGATGAAGGCTTTGAAATATTTATTGCAGTTGATGGAGAGGATGGTTGGGAAAAAGCTCAATCAGTTTTCCCTGATTTGATAATTAGCGATGTTATGATGCCCCGAGCCAACGGTTATGCTTTATTAGAAAAAATTAGAGAGGATGAAAAATTAGGAGGAACTCCAGTTATTTTTCTAACTGCAAAAGGAATGACCCTAGACAGAACCGAAGGTTATCTTGCAGGAGTTGATGATTATATTTCCAAACCTTTTGACCCTGATGAATTAGCTGCAAGAGTTAAAAATGTAATCAACAGACAAGAACGTTTACTAAAAGAAGCGGCACGATTCGCAGATATTGATGTAGGAAAAATGGCGAAACAAATTACTGAAATAAAATCTATGCTCACAGATCAAAACCAGACAAATCCAGAAAATAAAATAAATCTTCCTAGTTTTACTCCAAGAGAAGCAAGTGTACTTCAACTAGTAGCAGAAGGACTGATGAATAAAGAAATTGCAAGACAGCTTGAAACATCTATTAGAAATGTTGAGAAATATGTAAGTAGACTTTTTATCAAGACAGGTACATCTAGCCGAACTGAATTAGTTCGTTATGCACTTGAAAATCATTTAGTAAAATAGAATATTAAATTTTTTCGAATTCAATTAGTTTTGAGAAATAAAAAGGAGCTTGATTTAATTTCTTTTTTACCACTTTAAATCCTTTTTCTTTAGCAGCATTAATAATGCCCTTTTCTTTTAATGTATATGCTCTTGTAGTTTTACTTGGCCCAGGAAATAATTTCCCAATATTTTTTAGAACAGCAAGAACTGGAGTATAAGGAGCAAAGCTAACGATTAGTTTTTCTTTGCTTATATCGCATAGATGTTGGACCATTTCTTCTGCGACTGGTTGAGGATAATGAATAAATACATCCAAACAAATTACAACATCAAATAATCCTTTTAATTTTTCCAGATCACAGACTGCATATTTGATTTTACCTTGATTAAAACCTAATTTATTAATGCGTTTTTTTGTTTCTTTAATCATTTCAGAAGAAATATCGCTCACCTGTATTTCTTTTATACCAAGTCTTAGTAAAGGTATGGAAAGACTTCCTACACCACATCCTGCATCACAATAACTTTTTTTTGTTAGTTCAGGATAATTGCTGATGTATGAGATCACATCATCTACAGTTTTTTGATGCCCTTTCCTAATGTTTTTCTGAACTGTATTAATTTCATCAGATTTGCTATAAATTTTATTCCATCTTTCAAAGCCAGTACCATTAAAATACTCCCTAACTTCACTTTTTTCGATAATCTTATTTGACGTCATAATATTCTATGAAAATTTATTCTTTTTATACTAACTAACTGGCGCCAAATTAATTGCACGCCATTATAGGAAAGAATTGATTTGTTATTTTGTCAGAATTAAATTCTAAAGACATTTATAAAATTGCTGTCGTAATGGGTAGTGATTCAGATCTAAAAACATTGAAACCTGCCGTTGATATTTTAAAAGAATTTGGAATAAAAACTGAAGTTTGTATACTTTCTGCCCATCGAACACCTATTGAAATGATGGAATATGCAAAAAATGCAGAATCAGAAAACATAAAAGTTATAATTGCTGGTGCTGGTGGTGCTGCTCATCTTCCAGGAATGCTGGCATCCATAACTTGCATTCCTGTAATTGGAGTACCAGTAGAGAGTAAGACACTTAAGGGTATTGACTCCCTTTTATCAATAGTTCAAATGCCAGCTGGAATTCCAGTCGCAACAGTTGCAATTAATGGAGGACAAAATGCTGGATTATTGGCAATAGAGATTATCAGCTTATTTGATGAATCCATAAAGAAAAATTTAAAAGAATTCAGAGAAAATCTTCATAAACAGGTAAGGACTAAAAATAGTAAGTTATCAACTATCGGAGCTGAAAATTATCTTCAAAATAAATGAACCTATATTTTTCTATTAGCTCTTTTTAAGGAAGTTTTCTTCTTTAAGAAAGTGAATAACTTTTTCAACTGAATCCTTTAAATCTAACGAGCCTGTATCAACCACAATTTCTGGATTATGTGGAGCTTCATATGGACTAGAAATACCTGTAAAATCCTTTATTTCACCCAGACGAGCTTTCTTATAAAGACCTTTAGTATCGCGATTTTCACAAACTTTAATATCTGCAGCACAATAAACTTCAATAAAATCCTTAGATCCAATAATTTTTCTCACCTTATCTCTATCGCTAATAAATGGTGAAACAAATGCTGTAATAGTTATTATCCCAGCATTCATAAATAAATTCGCAACTTCTCCAATTCTTCTTATATTTTCTTCTCTATCTTCATCCGAAAACCCAAGATCTTTACATAAACCGTGTCTAATATTATCTCCATCCAACACGTAAGTCGAAAACCCATCTAAGTGTAAAACTTCATTTAAAGCGTTTGCCAAAGTACTTTTACCAGAGCCAGATAAACCTGTAAACCAGATAACCATTCCTTTATGACCTCTCATTTTCTCTAACTTTTCTCTATTGATAGTTAAATTGTGCCACTTTATATTGGTTGACTTTGTTTGATCTTGTTCTTTCATTTTTTGAATCATCAAAATTAAAAACCTATCTTAACTCTTGATTCATAAATTATGAAAACCCTCTTTACGAAGAAACTCAATTGATTTCAATACCATATCCCCCTGTAATTGGATATTACTGTCAATTAGTATTCCTCCAGTTCCACAAAAAACTTTAATTTTTTTTAGCAATTCTTTTAATAAAATTTCATCCTCAGTTCCTAAACCTTTAATTAAAGTGATCGTCTTGCCCTTTTTACCTTTTTTTTGTTTTGAAATAATTATTTTTGATCTTTTAGTAAAAGTATCTAACTTTAATGTTTCTTCAGATTTTTTTTCTTGATTATCAAATTCGATCCAATTTTTTTTTCCCATTATTTTCAATATAATCTATAGTTAGTTAATACTTATTCTATAGATAAAGTGGTAAGTACATTTTCTCGCCAAGATCAAAATTATAAAAATGAAGATTTAAATCTACCCTCCAAAGAGGGTAGATTTGGAAAATATGGTGGTCAATATGTCCCTGAAACACTAATGCCTGCCCTTTTTGAGCTTGAAACAGCTGCATTAAATGCATGGAAAGATAACCTTTTTGTAAAAGAATTAAATCATCTACTTAAGACTTATGTAGGAAGAGAAACACCACTTTATGAGGCCAAAAGACTTACTGAGCATTACAAAACTGAAAAAGCAACTCCAAAAATATGGCTTAAAAGAGAAGATTTAAATCATACTGGTGCTCACAAGATTAATAATGCCCTTGGACAAGCTTTATTAGCAATAAGAATGGGCAAAAAGAGGATAATTGCAGAAACTGGAGCAGGTCAACATGGCGTTGCTACGGCTACTGTTTGTGCAAGATTTGGCTTAAAATGCATTATCTATATGGGTGCAGAGGACATAAAAAGGCAATCCCTTAATGTCTTTAGAATGAAATTGCTAGGAGCTGAAGTGAAAGTTGTCAATTCTGGAACTGCAACACTTAAGGATGCTACTAGTGAAGCCATTAGAGATTGGGTTTCTAATGTCGAAACCACACACTACATTTTAGGATCTGTTGCAGGTCCACACCCCTTCCCAAAGATTGTGAGAGATTTTCATGCAGTTATAGGGGAAGAGACTAAAAAACAATGCATGGAATCGTTTGGTTCTTTACCCGATATTTTACTTGCTTGCGTAGGCGGGGGATCAAATGCAATGGGCCTTTTCCACCCTTTCGTTAAAAATAAATCTGTACGACTAATTGGTGTTGAAGCCGCAGGAAGTGGAGTTGATACTGACAAACATGCTGCAACCATCACCAAAGGATCAGTAGGAATTTTGCATGGATCAATGAGTCTTCTTCTACAAGATAATAATGGTCAAGTACAAGAAGCGCACTCAATAAGTGCGGGTTTAGATTACCCTGGTGTAGGACCTGAACATAGCCATTTAAAAGATATAGGTAGAGCAGAATATGGATCAGTCACAGATCAAGAAGCTTTAGATGCTTTGAGACTTGTTAGTGAACTTGAAGGAATTATACCGGCACTTGAAACGTCCCATGCCTTTGCTTGGCTAGATAAATTATGCCCTACTCTTGAAAAAGATACTCATATAGTCATAAATTGCTCTGGAAGAGGGGACAAAGATGTTAATACTGTTGCATCTTCATTAGATATTTAATCAATACCTAGAAATTGATGGGTCAATATATCTACTCCATCCATCAATACCCTCCTCCAAATTCCATATTACGCTCACTAAATTATTATCCAGGCACCACTGACAAAAGTTATAACTTCGTACCCCTGCATGACAAGTAACAACTATTTCTCTATCTAGTAAACCATCAAATATTTCTTTAACATATTCAAATGTGACTGTACTAATTGGAATGTGTAAGAATTCTTGTGAAAAACGAGCTATTTCGAGCTCTGACTGTTCTCTTACATCAATCAAGACTGGATCTTCTTTCTTAGAATCAAACCAATCATTGAGACTAGAAGCATTGATAGATTTTGGATAATTTCCCAATTGAAAGGATAAATTATGTATTATTTACAATTTAATAAATTAAGTTGCAGTAGGAAGTTTATTGTTAAAAATAAAAATAAACATTGATAATGAAACTTAGATTAGTAGCAATAATTTTATTATTATCTTTATTAATTTTTGTTGGTTTTAAAAAAGTTTCTGCAAATAAAAATAAGGAGCAAAGTACAAATATTGAGCAACTAAATATCCTAAAATATATACCTGAAAACAATAAATTATTATTTATTTCAAATTTAGATAGCTTTAATATTATAAACAATAATAAAAAAGATAAAAATTCAAAAAATCAAGATAACTTAGTTTTAATAAAAGATTCTATATTAGGTTATTTAGGTATAGATTTAGGCAACAATAAACTAGATGATATCTATAATAATGAACTTATAATCTCAACTTTTGAGAATAATAAAAAGCTTAAAGATGATATTTTGATAATTTTTAAAATTAAGCCAGAAAAAACAATAGATGATTTATTAAATTTACCTAATAAAATTGATCAGGTTGATGAAATAATTTCAATTAATAGAGAAAATAAAATAAATTTCCTTAACTTTATATATCGTACCGAAGATAATTATATAATTGCTTCATCAGATAAAAAATTAATCAAAAATAGTATTAACTCTAGTGATAATTTTAAGAAAAAAAAATCTAAATATAAGGAAGAACTTTTTGGACTAAAAAAAGAAAAAAATATATTATTCACAAATAAATTTATGGATAGTAAATTTTTTAATAAAGAAATTTTTAATGAGAATAATGAGGATATTATAGCTACAACATTTGACTTAAAAAATAATCATTTAATTTTAAAATCATATTTAATAAATAATAAAAAAAATATTGATATTCTTTCTTACGATAACCTATTAAATAAAGAGAATAGGAATGAAGATAATCCTGAATTTTCAATTTTTTGTAATATAAAAAATTTTGAAAAATACCTAAATCCTTTTATAAATGATTTTGAACTCAGTTTTTTTGAAGAGTTTGATCAAAATGTCAATCAAGATATATTAATTGTCAATTCAAAAAAAGATTGGCTTATTACATTTGAAAAAAATACTAAAGATCAATTTAATTTAAGTGCTTTAAAAAAACTAAAAGATTTCAACAAATATAGTTTGCAACAAAATGAAAATATTTACTCTATTTATTCCAAAGATATTCTTCAAGAAACTGAAGATTTAATAAAAGAATTAACTTATGAAAATATCTATTCAATAGAATCAGGAGATTTAAAAATCATAAGTAATCATTTAATTGATGGTAAAAAACTAGAAACAATATCTAACCAATTTTTTAACCTAAAAAGTAATAAAGGGAAATCTACTTTTCTTTATGCAAAAGTTGATATCAAAGATAGAAATTCCAATAAAATTGAATATTTTTCTGAGTTGGAAGATTTTAATTTTCTTATTAAAAATACTTTAAAAATATCAAATGAAGAATCTCTAGAAATCATTAGACAATCTATTCCTGAAAAAAATCCAATTCTTTATACAGAAAAAAATTTAAAAATTTTTTAATTAAGTTATTCAAACAAGCTTCAAACACAAGCAATTTAAATTTTCTTGAAGTTAATAACTTGTGGTTAATTAAAAATTATTTGACTATCTTTAATCTATAAGTATTTGATATTGCATTAAGAAATTGGATAAAAACAAAATAATTTTAAAACCAGGATTAGAAGGTGTCCCAGTTACTAATTCATCAATCTGTGATATTGACGGCAATAAAGGTAAATTATTGTACAGAGGTTACTCCATTGAGGAACTATCTAAAAAAAGCAGTTTTTTAGAAACTGCTTATTTATTAATTTGGGGTGAATTGCCCACAGCTATTCAACTTAGAGATTTTGAACAAGAAGTTCAGATGCATCGAAGGTTAAGTTTTAGAGTCAGAGATATGATGAAATGTTTCCCTGCAACAGGTCATCCAATGGATGCTCTTCAATCTAGCGCGGCTTCTTTGGGGCTCTTTTATTCACGAAGAGCAATAGATGATCCTAATTACATCTACAACGCAGTTATAAGACTAATAGCAAAAATACCCACAATGATTGCTGCGTTTCAGCTTATTCGAAAAGGACAAGATCCAATTCAACCTAGAGATGATTTAACTTACTCATCAAATTTTCTTTACATGCTGACTGAAAAAGAACAAGATCCTATAGCTGCAAAAGTTTTTGATAGGTGTTTAATCTTACATGCCGAACATAGTTTAAACGCAAGTACATTTAGCGCAAGAGTGACTGCAAGTACTCTTACAGACCCTTATGCTGTCATCGCCTCTGCTGTAGGAACCCTGGCAGGCCCACTGCATGGAGGAGCAAATGAGGATGTAATTGCAATGTTAGAAGAGATTAAAACCCCAGAAAATGCAGGGTCTTTTTTAGATAATGCAATAAAAAATAAAAGTAAGATAATGGGCTTCGGTCACAGAGAATATAAAGTTAAAGATCCAAGAGCAATAATTCTTCAAAAACTGGCAGAAGAGCTTTTTATTAGATTTGGAGCAGATGAAATGTATGAAGTCGCCAAATCACTTGAGACAGAGGCAATACCAAGACTTGGACCTAAGGGTATATTCCCTAACGTGGACTTTTATTCTGGTCTTGTTTATAGAAAACTTGGTATTCCTCGTGATTTATTTACTCCAATTTTTGCCATATCTAGAGTGGCTGGTTGGTTAGCTCATTGGAGAGAGCAACTTGGAGCAAATAGAATTTTCAGACCATCGCAAATCTACACAGGTTCAAAACCAAGAGATTGGATCAGCCTAGAAAATAGAGAATAATATTTCCAGCTTTTCAAAAAAAAACACACATATTGTTTGTGAAGAGTTAATCTATTAAGTAAATAACAAAAAAATTTTGGAATACGGATTAGATCTCGAATATAGTTTTAATGAATTCTTAAAAGGTTTTGGCCTTTCCAGTGAAATCGCTCATATAATTTGGCTCCCTATACCTATGCTTTTGGTTTTGGTAGCGGCAGTTGTTGGCGTTTTAGTAACAGTTTGGCTTGAAAGAAAAATATCTGCTGCTGCTCAACAAAGAATAGGGCCCGAATATGCAGGAGCGCTTGGCGTACTCCAACCAATTGCAGATGGTCTTAAGTTGCTTGTCAAAGAGGATATTATTCCTGCTAAAGCAGATGGAATTCTCTTCACTGCAGGACCTATATTAGTTCTTGTACCAGTGATTCTCTCATGGCTAATTGTTCCTTTTGGACAAAATCTTTTAATAAGTAACGTTGGTATTGGAATTTTCCTATGGATCGCTTTAAGCAGTATCCAGCCAATTGGGCTTCTTATGAGCGGATATGCATCAAATAATAAGTATTCATTATTAGGAGGTTTAAGAGCAGCGGCTCAATCAATAAGTTATGAAATACCCTTAGCTTTATCTGTATTGGCTATCGTACTAATGACAAATTCTCTAAGTACTATTGACATTGTCAATCAGCAAAGTGGTGCTGGAATACTAAGCTGGAATATATGGAGACAACCAGTTGGTTTCATAATCTTTTGGATTTGTGCACTAGCAGAATGTGAGAGACTTCCATTTGACTTACCTGAAGCTGAAGAAGAATTAGTTGCAGGATATCAAACTGAATATGCTGGAATGAAATTCGCATTGTTCTACCTTGGTAGTTACATTAATTTAATTCTTTCAGCATTATTGGTATCAATACTTTATTTAGGAGGATGGGGTTTTCCTATTCCAGTTGAATTAATAGCTAAGTTTCTTAATTTGCCAATCAATGCTCCCTTAATTCAGGTCTTCACTGCATCAATAGGCATCGTAATGACTGTTTTAAAAGCATATCTTTTAGTTTTCATTGCAATATTATTACGTTGGACAACTCCAAGGGTAAGAATAGATCAACTTTTAGATCTAGGATGGAAGTTTCTCCTTCCAATTTCTCTTGCTAATCTTTTGATAACTGCAGGATTAAAACTTGCTTTTCCTCAGTTCTTTGGTGGTTAATTTAAGTAAAAATACTTAAATTTAAAATTATTCCACTAAAATAAAATAACTAAGTAAATTCTTCAAAATGAACAATTTCCTTCAACAAATAAACAGTTATATCAAAGAAGCATTTAATGCTGGTAAATATTTATACAATGGTATATCTGTAACTTTTGATCATCTTCGAAGAAGACCTGTTACTGTTCAATATCCATATGAAAAATTAATACCTTCTGAAAGATATAGAGGAAGAATACATTATGAATTCGATAAATGTATTGCTTGTGAAGTTTGTGTGAGAGTATGTCCAATAAATCTACCAGTAGTTGATTGGGTAATGAATAAAGAAACCAAAAAAAAGGAACTGAGAAATTATTCAATAGATTTTGGAGTTTGTATATTTTGCGGAAATTGTGTTGAATATTGTCCAACTAATTGTCTTTCAATGACCGAAGAATATGAATTAGCTACTTTCGATAGACACAATCTAAATTTCGATAATGTCGCTCTTGGTAGACTTCCTACAAACGTCACAACTGATCCATCAGTCAAACCTCTAAGAGAACTTGCCTATCTCCCTAAAGGTGTCATGGATCCTCATGAAATCCCAGCTTCAGATTCTAGAGTTGGTAAATTACCTGAAGAAGTTTATGATTGGATGAAACCTGAATCCAATGAAAATAATGATAAAGTTTCTAATCCAACTAATTAATTCCCATTAATTTATGTCCATCGCAATAACAACTCAATTTATTTGTTTTACAGTTCTATCTTTAGTTGTCATTATTGGAGCTCTTGGTGTTGTATTGCTCGAAAGTATTGTTTATTCAGCCTTTCTACTTGGGGGAGTGTTCATGAGTGTAGCAGGATTATATCTTCTCTTAAATGCAAGTTTTGTTGCTGCAGCGCAAGTTTTAGTTTATGTGGGTGCAGTTAATGTATTAATAATTTTTGCAATCATGCTAGTTAACAAGAAAGAAGATTTAAAACCTATCAATGACATTAAATCTAGGAGAATCATATCAACATCGATATGTTTAACCCTACTAAGCCTCCTAATAAGAGTTGACTTGACCAATGTATGGAGCCTATCAAGTCCTCAAAACTCTATCGGTGAAGAATCAACTATTAGGATTGGTGAGCATCTATTTAGTGATTATTTACTCCCATTTGAAGTAGCTTCAGTTTTACTTTTAATGGCAATGATTGGGGCTATTGTTTTAGCTAGAAGAGATGTAATGAGCAAAGATATTTCGACTGGACTCCCTGTTGATCAAGAGTTAATTGAAAAATCATCAGAACCATTACTTACAAATAAAAATTAACCTTTAGATTTATTTATTATGAATTTAGAATCAATTCCTCTTCAAGCTTTTTTGATAGTATCTTCAGCACTATTTTGCATTGGTATTTGGGGATTATTAAATAGCAGAAATGCAGTCAGAGTTCTTATGAGCATTGAATTAATGCTCAATGCCGTAAATATAAACTTGATGGCGTTTTCTTCCTATATTGATAATAATTTAATTCAAGGACAAGTTTTTGCGATTTTTGTGATTACTGTTGCTGCAGCAGAAGCTGCCGTTGGACTAGCTATATTGTTATCTCTTTACAGGAATAGGGTGACTGTAGATATGGAAAGTTTTAATTTATTAAAGTGGTAAAAGCATTAAATGAAACTTTCATTAGTGCTCATTGTATATCGTTCAGATAGTCCTATAGCTCTAGAGGCTTCAAAATTCTGTGAAGAAATTCTTAAAGCTAAAAATATTACATCAAACAGGATTGAAAGTGATTTTCATGAAGATAAAATTGAAAAATATCTTTGTAATTCAGAATCACAACCAGACATTGGAATAGTACTTGGTGGGGATGGAACCTTCCTGAAATGTGCAAATGCATTAGCTGATTATAATATTCCTTTATTAAGCTTTAATATTGGTGGCAATTTGGGGTTTCTTACTCAAGAGAAAGATTTTTTATTTGACAAATCTTTTATTGAAATCCTTGAAAACGAAGAATATATCATTGACTTTCGTAATAGATTAAATTGTAATGTTTGTATTAGTGAAACGAGTCCAGAGAAAAAAATTACAAAAAGATATGACGCCTTAAATGATTTTTATTTTAAATCCGTTGAAGAGGATATTTCTCCTACCAACCAAATACTAATTGAAATCGATAATGAGAAGGTAAATGAATATAAAGGTGATGGATTGATTATATCTACATCTACTGGTTCAACGGCATACTCAATGGCTGCTGGTGGTCCAATAGTACATCCAAGTATAGATGCAATGATAATTAACCCTATATGCCCAATGAGTTTAGCTAGTAGACCAATAGTTATACCTAATACGAGTAAGGTAATCATTAAACCAGTAAAAAAAAGTAAAGGTGAAATTAAACTATGGAGAGATGGTTCCAAATGTATGACTATAAAGGAAAATTATTATTGTGAAATCAAAAAAGGGAAATCACCCTGCAAAATAATAAAGTTTAAAAAAAGCTCTAACTATTACAATACTTTAATAAAAAAACTAGATTGGAAAGGTGATTTATCTCTAAAAAATTCAAAAAATTAAATGGCCTTAGAAATAGAAAGACGATTTCTTATAAAAAATGATAAATGGAAAAAATTCATCACAAAAAAAACCTATATTGAACAAGGATATTTATCAAAAAATATAGATGATTGGATTATCAGAATAAGGTTCACTGGCAAAGATTATAAAATTGCACTCAAAAAATATATCAAAAGCTTTACCAACTTTGAATTTGAATACCCAATTCCTCGAAAAGATGGTGCAATAATAATGTCAAATCTTTCAAATACAATTAAGAAAGAAAGATTCTTTTTAGAAGTTGAAAAAAAATCTTGGATCATAGATTGCTTTAAAGAAAATAATTATCCGCTTGAAATTGCCGAAATTGAACTTTCCGATGAAATGGAAGATTTTAGTCTTCCATCTTTCATATCAAAAGAAATTACTGGGCTGACCCATTATTCCAATTTCAATCTTGCTAACAAACCTTTTTCAAAATGGAAAGAGGAATATTTAACAACTTTCAAAAGCAACTAGTCAAAGGAGCTATTCATCCTTTATATTTTCTTTATATTTAATAAAGTATTTTTATTTTCTTAAAATGTATGGCCTTTATGACAAAGAAGGAATATTGAGATTTGTTGATTCAGACAAAGATGTCTGTATTGCATATGCTGAGCTATTCGAATTAGGCTCCACAAATTATTGTCTAATAGATTTAGCTAGTGATAAAAATCAAATTAAGGGTTTTACACCTCTTGCTCAGAGTCTGGAAGTGAACAACAATTAAATCCATCTCTACAAATCTTTCCATTATCCATTGCCCAGTTTAGAAGTGCCACTCTATTTTTGGAACCAGTTTTTGTAAACATATTACTTACATGATTATCTACCGTTCTTTTACTAATAGTTAGTTTTACCGCAATTTCTTGATTTGTAAGCCCATCGGCTACGAGATCAATGATTTCCATCTCTCTCGTGGAGAGACCCATAACATCAATGTTGTTTACTTCTTCTTCAACCATTTGCATTTAAACAGTTCCTTTTTTATATTAATTAAGTTTAGCAATCTCAGTACACTTGTTAACTAATTAGGAAACAAAAGCAATTGAAATCAAAACTTCAGCAGACTTTAGAAAAAAAATCCAAGGTAATAACGGCAGAATTAATGCCCCCTAGAGGTGGAGACCCCGTAAGATCTCTTAAGATAGCACAACTTTTGAAAGATAAGGTACATGCTGTTAACATTACCGACGGAAGCAGGGCTGTTATGAGAATGTGCAGCTTAGCAATGTCCAAACTATTACTGGAAAATGGGATAGAACCAGTAATGCAAATATCTTGCAGAGATCGTAATAAAATTGCTTTACAATCTGACATTCTTGGAGCAAATGCTCTAGGGATTAAAAACATCTTATGTATTACGGGTGATTCAGTAAAAGCCGGGGATCAACAAGATGCTAAAGCAGTCCACCAGTTTGAATCAGTAAGATTACTTCAACAAATTCAGTCCTTCAATCAGGGAATTGATCCTACTTTTGGGGAACTTCCCGATAAAAAAACATATATATTTGCAGGAGCTGCAGCAGATCCAAGTTGCAAAAATCAAAGAAGTTTAGAAAATAGAATAAGAAAAAAGAAAGAGGCTGGAGCTCAATTCGTTCAAACTCAAATGGTTATGGAAAAAGAAAATTTAATAGATTTTTGCGAAAGAATTGCCAACCCACTCGAGATTCCTGTAATTGCAGGTGTATTCCTATTAAAGTCTTACAAAAATGCTCTCTTTATAAACAAATACGTCCCCGGTGCAAACATACCTGAAAATATATTAAATCGTCTTAAAGACGCCAAAAATCCATTAGAAGAGGGTATTCAAATTGCAGCTGAACAAGCTCAAGACTTTTTCAATATCGCGAATGGAATTCATCTAATGGCAGTTAAAGCAGAACATTTAATCCCTGAGATTCTTGAAAAAGCAAAGCTTAATCTGGAATATTAATCAAATCAGTTCCTAATAATTCTGCCATTGCCTTCTGCTGAGGAGAAGGCTCGGTCATATCAGATCTTCTAGAATCTGTTATCAACCAATCCAAAGATGCATCTTGCAAATCAAAGTGATCTCCATTTTTGCCCACACAGTAACGGCCAAATACTAATTTATCTACAAGTCGAACACCCTTACCGATTTTGGAATAATCAAAAATAATTGAATTATCAATTGTTGCTCCTTCTGAAATGCAGCAACTTGGGCCAATCATTGCAGGTCCAATAATTGATGCACCATCTTCTATTCTCGTCATTCCACCTATATATACTGGGCCCTTAATATCAACTTCGTCCCAATTAGCAGCAACATTTAATCCCGTAAAAACTCCAGGTTTAATTTCTTTGCCAGGTATCTCAACTTGTCTCACCTTGCCTTGTAATACATTACGAATAGCACTCCAATAATCAGGAACTTTTCCAATATCTACCCATTCGAAATCCATTGGAAGTGCAAAAAAAGGCAAATCCATCTCGACAAGTTTAGGGAAGAGATCAGCACCAATATCAAATTTTTCTCCTGATGGTATGTAATTAAAAATTTCAGGTTCAAAAAGGTAAATTCCTGTATTTATGGAGTCACCTAAAGCTTGATCTACAGATGGCTTTTCCTGAAAGGCCTTTATTCTGCCGTTTTTATCTGAGACAACTACACCATAACTTGAGACTTGATCCCTAGTTACTTTTTTGGTTATTAAACTTGCAATTGCTCCCTTTTCCTTATGTTTTTTAACAGCTTCAGTCAAATCTAAGTCAACTAAAGCATCACCACATAGTACGACAAAAGTTTCATCAAAGAATTTTTGAAAATCTTGAATTTTTTTTAATCCTCCTGCTGAACCTAAAGCATCTCCGATTAATTCTCCATCTTCAATTCTACCTTCGAAACTATACGCTATCTCCACACCGAATCTTTGACCATCGCGAAAGTAATTTTCAATTTCTTCTGCAAGGTGAGAAACATTAACCATTATTTCTTTAAAGCCATGCTCTTTTAAGAGTTCTAAAAGAAACTCCATCACAGGTTTTTGTAGGATCGGTATCATTGGTTTTGGAATAACATGAGTTATGGGCTGAACACGTGTACCTTTACCTGCTGCAAGTATCATTGCCTTCATGAATTCAAAACCTCTTTTTAAAGATTATACGCTATTAATATTAAGCATCTAAACGGCAGAAGGATAGGTACTGTTTATCTCAAGATTATCTATAGGTAATTGAGCTAAACCTCCATCAGGAATTATTCTTTTAATTTGAATTGGGCCATATAAAGAATTAATTTGTTTAATTTCAATTTTGTTTTCAGATGATAAAAATAACAAAGACCAAAATACCCCAAGCCTATCTTTATCTAAATCATTTTTTACAACTGCTTGCCATTTCTCAACTAAATATTCAAAATCTGTCCACTGTAATGCTTTTTCCCATCCATCAATAAATTTACCTAATGCCTTAGTAGTTTCTGGGAGTTTCTCACGATGCGCTAATGATTTCACTTGAGAGATTAAAGCCTTGTCAGAATATTTTTTATTTCTTTTTCTCTTCATGAGCAGAAGATCTTGGCTTTCTATAACTTCAGCAATGGACTCTAACTGACTTACCAGTTCTCCAAGAGTTGTTGTACGTTTAAGAATTGGTTGTGCTATTGATCTTCTCCTCAGATATTTTTCAGGATATTTAGGAATATCAAATTCTTGATCAATCCAATCTTGATCATCCACGTCAAAATCATCTTCAAAATCTGATGAATTATCTTTGAAAACATCAGATTCCAAAACTTGAGCCTTTAAATTTACTAGTACGGAAGCCGCAAAAAAAGCCTCGCTCGTCTCAGATAAATCCTTATGATATGAATTTTGACTATTTGATTTTCTCCCAAAAGTTTGTGAGTATTGCTCTAAAAAACTATCTATTACACTGATTACATCAATATCCCATGGATCAAGATCACCTTTGCCCGCGGCATCTTGAAGAAACTTAATCAATAATCTAGGCCCCAATTGTTGCCTATCAATGGAATTTAAATAAGGTATCTTGAAATATTAAATATCTACTCATAAGATATCTTCTTAATTATTGAATGCCAAACAATATTGCATTAATTTAAAAATTATATTGTTGGAGCTTTTAGGATATCATTTTTTTTAGTCCCTGAAAAAATATTTGTTTTAACAGTACTTTTAACAGCATTTAAATCTCTATCAACCAAATTATTAATAGACGCAAGATAACTTTCAGTTACTAATCTTGGGTATAAACCTATGCCAATTATGGGTAAAAGTAAACAGGCAATTATATAAACTTCTCTGGGCTCTGCATCGATAAGTTTTCTTTGTTCAGTTAATTCAGGATTTTCTTTGCCAAAGAAAATTTCTCGTAACATTGATAGTAGATAAATAGGAGTAAGTATTACACCTACAGCAGCTAAAGAAGCCATAACTACTCTAAACGGGAGTGTATAGACTTCATCGGTTACAAATCCTGTAAATACCATTAATTCGGAAACAAATCCACTCATACCAGGCAAGGCAAGGGAAGCAAGGGAGCAAGCAGTCCATAAGGCAAACATGATTCTCATTTTTTGTCCTACACCACTCATTTCATCGAGTTTAAGAGTTTTTGTTCTATCGTAAGTTGCTCCAACAAGAAAAAATAAGCTTGCTCCAATCAATCCATGACTGACCATTTGTAGCATTGCTCCGCTTGTTCCTAGACTACTAAAACTACCTATTCCAATAAGAACAAAACCCATATGACTTATAGAACTGTAAGCAATTTTTCTTTTGAGATTTCTTTGGGCAAAAGAAGTTAATGCAGCATAAATTATATTTACAACTCCTAAAACTATTAATAATGGGGCAAATTGAGCATGTGCAACGGGTAATAATTGAGCATTGAATCTTAAAAGAGCATATCCTCCCATTTTTAATAAAATTCCTGCTAGAAGCATATGCACAGGAGCTGTAGCTTCTCCATGCGCATCTGGAAGCCAAGTATGAAGCGGTACTATTGGAAGTTTTACTCCAAATGCAATTAAAAGACCGACGTAACAGATTATTTGGAATTTTTGACTAAAATCTTGAGCTGCCAAATGAGAAAACTCAAAATTAGGAATTTCAGTACCATAGAATCCCATTGCTAATGCAGCTAGGAGTATAAATATAGAACTACCAGCTGTGTAAATAATGAATTTTGTTGCCGCATATTGTCTATTTTTGCCACCCCATATAGCTAATAATAAATATACGGGAATTAGCTCGAGTTCCCAAGTTAGAAAAAATAAAAGCATATCTTGAACTGCAAATACAGCAATTTGACCGCCATCCATCACCAATATCAAAAAGAAAAATAACTTTGGTTTGAACTTGACAGGCCATGCAGCAAGAACTGCTAATGCAGTTATAAAGCTAGTTAATAATATTAGAGGCATCGAAATTCCATCAGCACCAACAGACCAAGTAAGGCCTAAATCAGGCAACCAACTAATGTTTTCTTTCAGTTGAACATTTTCATTATTAATATCAAAGCCATTTATATATGAACCTACAGTTATTAAAAAAGTTATTAATGCAATAGATAATGCAAACCATCTAACCTCTTTCCCATCTCCTTTATCTGGGAAAAAAGGTATCACAAATGCACTACCAATTGGGAACAAAATTGAGGCAGAAAGCCAAGGAAAATTCGACAATCCAGCCCCCAAAGTTCCAAACATTTTTGTAGCAAAATGTATAAAAAAATAAGTACTCAATTTAGTAAGAAATATTATCTTAAATAAAGTCTAGAAATTATCTATATTTTTTCACCCAATAGACAGTGAAGACACACAATTGTAATTAAGTTACTTGAGGAGATTGAAAACCAAATATAGCAACTAATAGAATTACTCCTCCAAAAACGATAAGGGCGTAAAATTGAGCTCTACCAGTCTCAAAATATTTTAAACCTTCTCCACTACCTAAAGTAACAAGTCCAGTAAGGTTAACGACTCCATCTACAACCTTAGAATCAACTTCTAAAACTTCTTTCGCAAGTTTTCTACTACCTTTAACAAAAAGTTTTTCATTTATATCATCTAGGTACCATTTATTAGATAAAAATTGATTAATAGCAGGAAACTTTTCGGCAAATAAAGCTGACATATTAATTTTTTTCGCAAAATATGCCTGATAAGCAATAACAATGCCAGCTGATGCAATAAGAACTGAGGCTATCGCTAAAGGCAAAAACTCACTTATTTCAAAGGCTTTTGCAGCAGTTTCTGCTTCTTCAGGATCAAGTAAATTTGCAATTTTACTATCCCAAGGAAGTCCCATAAAACCAATTATTACTGAAGGCACCGCAAGAAATACTAAAGGGAATGTCATGGACCAGGGAGACTCATGAATAGAGCCATGTACATCGTGCTCTTCTTCATTTTCTTCTTCTAGATTTAATTTAGAAGCGGTTAAAAGCTCTTTTTGTAAATCTTTATTCTCCCCTCTAAAATCTCCTTCAAATGTAAGGAAATAAAGCCTAAACATATAAAATGCAGTCATACCAGCTGTTAAAAGTCCTACAAACCAAAAAGCTGGAAATGATATAAATGCATTTCCGAGTATCTCATCCTTACTCCAAAAACCTGCCAAGGGTGGAATACCACTAATTGCTACACAACCAATTAAAAAAGTAGCAGATGTATAGGGCATTTTTTTTCTTAAACCGCCCATCAATCTCATATCTTGAGCCAATACAGGCTGATGGCCTACTACTTCTTCCATTGCATGTATTACAGAACCAGATCCTAAAAATAGCATTGCTTTAAAGCAAGCATGAGTAACCAAATGAAAAATTCCTGCTATTGGTGCTCCACATCCCATCGCAAGCATCATATAACCAAGTTGGGAAACAGTACTGTATGCTAATCCCTTTTTTAAGTCCATTTGGGTCAAAGCAATAGAAGCGCCTAAAAAACAAGTAATAGTGCCAACTAAAGCAATAATGAATTGAATGGAAGGAAAAATTGAATACAAAGGTTGCAGCCTAGCCACTAGGAATATACCTGCAGCAACCATTGTAGCTGCATGAATTAGTGCAGATATCGGTGTCGGTCCCTCCATAGCATCAGGTAACCAAACGTGAAGTGGAAACTGCGCAGATTTTGCCATTGGACCTAAAAAAACTAAAAAACATAGGAGTAAAGCTGCCCAAACAGGTATTGAATTATCAGCTAATGATTGAGAAATTCCAGTAGCTATTTCATTAAAATCAAAACTATTCGTTGCCCAAAATAAACCAAGAATGCCTAACAATAATCCAAAATCACCCACTCTATTAACAACAAATGCTTTTTGTGCAGCGTGGGCAGCGCCATCCCTGTCGTACCAAAAACCAACCAATAAGTAAGAACACATTCCAACTAATTCCCAAAAAACATAAATTTCTAATAAATTTGGACTAACTATCAACCCCATCATTGAACTACTAAATAAAGCTAAATATGTAAAAAATCTGACATAACCCTTGTCATGAGCCATATAACCATGAGAGTAAATCATTACAAGCAAAGTTATTGTGGTTACTAAAGCAAGCATTACACTACCCAAAGGGTCAAGAACAAAACCCATTGGGATTGTAAAATCCCCAGCACTGGCCCAAACAAATAATTTTTCTACTGATTGATAACCATTGACTTGTTCAATCAGAGCTTTATAACTAATAACCGCAGATATGCCAACGAAAGAAATTAGACCTACAGAAACAATTTCCCTAGAATTATTAATTTTCTTATTAATACTTATTAATCCTAAACCAGAAAGCACTGCTCCAATTAGTGGGAAAACAGGAATTAACCAGGCAATATCTGAAGCTTGAGGCATGTTTTAAAAAACTTATATATTGATTTTAAACTGTCAATTGAAAAATTCCGACAAAAATGATGAATTAAATGTTTTAACAGCAATATTTATATATTGATGGGACCACCAAAGTAGACCTATTGCAATTAATATACCAAGTTGAGATAACCTTAAAAACTCTCTAATTTTAAATTCTTGCCTTCTTTCTAGTATCGCTACGAAGGGGATTATGGAAGTATTTTTTTTAAACTTTTCAAATTCTTCACCAAATTTATTGGCTAATCTCTTATCGCCATGCCAGATGGCAAAAAGGTGATGACAAATTAAGCCAATAGAAGTTATTAATGTGAACGATGTACCAATCCATAAAGTATGTGCAAAACACCAAATTATCTGACCAAATGCTTGAGGATGTCTTGTGATTCTCATAATTCCAGTACCATAAATTCGCACTTTAGGTTTCAAAACTGAAGGAATTTCCAACAAATTGTAAGTGGCGGGATACAAAAATAAAAAACTTATGGCAGTTAAAAACCAAACTACTAAAAAAATGAAATGATTACCCTGAAAGTTCCATAATCTAATTCCATCATATCTGTGAGCTAAAAAATAACTAATTAGGATAATTGCGGATGGCAAACTTAAAAAAACAAAACATAATCTCCATAATCTTGGTCCCATAATAGATTCTGCTTTACTTCTTAAAGCAGCTCCGCCACTATGAATTACCGCAAAAATCAAAATCAATAATAAAATCACAAGAGAAGATTTATGAGTCTCCATAAAATTGAGATTATTTAAATAATTAAGTCCTTAACAAGAATACTTGATAGTATTAGAATTATGAATAATTTTAGGCACAATAGATGCCCGAATTACCATTTACTCTAGACCAATTAAGAATATTAAAAGCTATAGCCGCAGAAGGAAGCTTTAAAAAAGCGGCAGATTTATTATATGTCACCCAACCTGCGGTGAGTTTACAAATACAAAATCTAGAAAAACAACTTGAAATTACAATTTTCGACAGAGGTGGTAGAAAAGCACTTTTAACTGAAGCAGGAAGGCTTTTACTTGACTATTGTGAACGTATTTTGAATCAATGCGACGAGGCTTGTAAAGCTATTGAAGATCTAAATAGCCTCAAAGGTGGGTCTCTTGTAATTGGAGCAAGTCAAACAACAGGAACTTATTTAATGCCAAGAATGATAGGACTTTTTAGACAGAAATATCCTGATGTGTCTGTTCAACTTCAGGTTCATAGTACAAGAAGAACTGGTTGGAGTGTTGCCAATGGCCAAATTGACTTAGCAATTATTGGAGGACAATTGCCCAGCGATTTAGAAAATTTACTCCAAGTTATTCCATATGCAACAGATGAATTAGCATTAGTATTACCAACTAAACACCCACTTGCTAACAAAAAAGAACTATTAAAAGAAGACTTATACAAATTAAATTTCGTTACATTAGATACTCAATCTACAACAAGAAAAGTTGTTGACAAACTTCTTCAAGATTCTGGACTTGACATTCAAAGATTAAAAATTGAGATGGAACTTAATTCTCTCGAAGCAATCAAGAATGCAGTTCAATCAGGTTTAGGAGCCTCATTTTTACCTGTTGTTTCAATTGAAAGAGAATTAGCAGCTGGAACAATCCACAAGGCTTTTGTTGCTGACTTAGAGGTCAAAAGAGAGCTAAAATTAATTACAAACCCATCAAGATACACCTCAAGAGCATCGGTAGTGTTCAAAAAAAATATTCTGCCTCAATTTGCTAGCTTAGAAAGCCCGTTAAGAAAAATATAAAGTCCATCAGAACTGAATTGCTTCTTTATTAATCCCCACTCCGCCATCTTCGGCTTGTCCATCTCCCTTGATTATAAATTTATTTTCATTAACATCTGTTTGATAAACACACTTGACTATTGGTTTATCTCGTATGGATCCAATGTACGCAAAAGTATTCATCCTTTGCTTACATTCCCTTACATCTTCATTACTGATTGCCCCTTGTTTTTGTAAAACTGTCCAATTTTCTCTGCGAATTACACAACCTGGTTGAAGTGCTGGTTGAGTTACAAAACTGGTGGATGGATTCAGGGTTGTATACATTTCAACATCAATAACAAAAGCGCTTGCACCCCATTGTCTGCAAAATTCAGGATCTGGAACAGCCATATCTAATTGTTGTTGACTTGCTATATTTCCCTGTCCACCATCTGTTGTACTGGTAATCGCGCTTCCTATACCAACACCAAGAATTAAAACTCCTGCAAGAACAGCTATGGTCCCTGTACTGAAGTTAATATTTTGTTCGGAAGAAGCAGGTAGTCTACTTTTTTTTTGTCCATAAGAATCCAGATCTCTTGGATTTGAAGAGTAATAACTTCTATTCGGGCCCTTCCTCGGCCTTCTATTTGATGGTGGTCTATTCACAGTACTTCATTTGTCTTTGGCAAACCCATTGAATAGTTCATTACTCTACAATTAGGGTTGTAGCTTAGTTGGCCATTTTGAAGCAAAACTTTAATTAGACCCTCAATTTCTGATCCTATTTTTCGAAGTTCATAATCATCCAAATCCTTGCCTGCTCTCTCTTTAATTAGTTCATTAAATTTTTCATTAATCTTATTTAAAGAGCCTTCGTTCCAAATGAATTCGTTATCAGGATCCAAATCTAGAGTAAGTTTGTTGGGATGAAATTGTAATTCTTTATCAACAACTTCAGCAGTAAAAATTCTTACATGTCGAGTAGTCGATTTTAAAAGCATTTTTTCCATAATTTTAAGAAATAATCAACGAAAAAAACTATAATGTTCTAACTTTAATGTAGCTTATTAGTAAGTGTTAATTTATTTCTTGATTTAATAATGCGTGTTGTAATTGCTGGTGCAGGTTTAGCGGGTTTATCCTGCGCTAAATATTTAGTTGATAAGGGTCACATCCCAATAGTTCTTGAAGCTAGAGATGTTCTTGGAGGAAAAGTTGCTGCATGGAAAGATGAGGATGGAGACTGGTATGAAACTGGTTTGCATATATTTTTTGGAGCGTATCCTAATATGTTGCAACTTTTTAAAGAATTAGATATTGAAGATAGACTCCAGTGGAAAAGCCATTCAATGATTTTTAATCAGCCATCCGAGCCAGGAACTTATAGTAGATTTGACTTTCCAGATTTACCAGCCCCCATAAATGGAGTATCAGCCATACTTAGTAATAACGATATGCTTTCATGGAATGAAAAGATCCTCTTTGGATTAGGATTAGTTCCTGCAATGTTGAGAGGTCAAAAGTACTTAGATAAATGTGATACAAAATCATGGACAGATTGGCTTAAAGAACACAATATCCCAGAAAGAGTTAATGATGAAGTTTTTATAGCAATGAGTAAAGCTTTAAATTTTATTGGTCCGGATGAAATATCATCTACAGTTTTACTAACGGCATTAAACAGATTTTTACAAGAAAAAAATGGCTCAAAAATGGCATTTCTTGACGGGGCTCCTCCAGAACGACTTTGTCAACCAATGGTCGATTATATAACTTCTCGTGGAGGAGAAGTTCACATGAATAGCCCATTAAGGCAAATCAACCTCAATGAAGACAGCACTGTTAAAAGTTTTACTATTGCCTCTTTAAACGAAAACGAAAACGAAAACGAAAAGAAAGAAATAACTGCAGATGCTTACGTTAGCGCAATGCCTGTAGATCTTTTTAAATTAATGATCCCGAATCAATGGAAAGGTTTAGAAACGTTTTCTAAATTGGAGGGTTTAAATGGCGTACCAGTAATTAATATTCATTTATGGTTTGACAAAAAATTAACAGATATTGACCATTTACTATTTAGTAGATCACCACTCCTAAGTGTTTATGCAGATATGAGTATCACATGCAAAGAATATGAAGATCCTAATAGATCAATGCTTGAATTAGTTTTCGCACCAGCAAAAGATTGGATAAATAAAAGTGATCAAGACATCGTCGATGCAACTATGGAAGAATTAAAAAAATTATTCCCCACTCATTTCATGGGTGATGATAAGACAAATTTAAGAAAATACAAAGTAGTCAAGACGCCAAGATCTGTTTATAAAGCGGTGCCTGGTTGTCAAGAGTTCAGACCTACCCAAAAATCTCCCATAAAAAATTTCTTCTTAGCTGGTGATTATACAATGCAAAAATATTTAGCTTCTATGGAAGGGGCTGTTTTAAGTGGTAAATTATGCGCAGAATCAATCAATAAGGAGTATTCCAAAATTACTCAAAATGTTGCTTAATAACATTTAAAAAATTCCCAAATTTAGATAAAACTTTTTGAAAAATTCAATTTCTCAACTAGATCAAGCATATGAGATATGCCGTAAAGAAACTCAAAAATGGGCTAAAACCTTTTATTTGGGTACTCTTTTATTACCAGTAGAGAAGAGAAAAGCTATTTGGGCTATTTATGTATGGTGTAGAAGAACAGATGAAATAATGGATAGCGCGGAAGCCTCAACCAAATCCCAAGATGAGCTTTCAGATGATTTAGATAGATGGGAAGAAAATACAAAAAATGTATTTAAAGGGAATATTAAATCAGAGTTGGATTCAGTTCTAGTAGATACAATCGAAAAATATCCCCAAGATATTCAACCCTATCTCGATATGATAGAAGGTCAGAGAATGGATCTTAATAAATTTAGATATAAGGACTTTGATGAATTAAAACTTTATTGTTATAGAGTGGCAGGTACTGTAGGTTTAATGACCCAAAATGTCATGGGGATTGATAGCGCATATACATCAGCTCCATGGAGTGCTAAACCTGACCCCTCTGAGGCAGCCATAGCTCTTGGGATTGCAAATCAATTAACGAATATATTGAGAGATGTCGGAGAAGATAGGCAAAGAGGAAGAATTTATCTCCCACAAGAGGATATTGAGAAATTTAATTATTCTGAAGAAGAACTTTTAAAAGGTAAAATCAACAACCAGTGGAGGGCTCTTATGAAATTTCAATTAACCAGAGCTCGTGATTGGTTCCAAAAGTCTGAAGATGGGATTAAATGGCTTTCTTCAGATGCTAGATGGCCAGTTTGGACGTCTTTACGCCTTTACAGAGGAATACTAGATTCAATTGAAAGGTTAGATTATGATGTTTTTAATAATAGAGCTTTTGTAAAAAATTCAGTAAAAGCTTTTGAAATTCCTATATCTTTTTTAATTTCTCGAATTAAATAACTAAGCAGGTGTCTTTTGGTTTGCCAACAAATCTTTTAGTTTAGATAGTTCTCCAGCCCATCTTGGATCAGGTGCTTCGAGGTTAGGGGCATCACTATGAACAATTTTCTTAAAGTCTTTCCTCTTCTTATTCTTATTTATATTTCCGCTATTTCTTTTGTTTGAGGCAGAATCTTTCTTTTCTGAGAGCTCTACTCTTAATTTGGAACCATTGAATTCAAAACCGTTTAATTTTTGAATTAATAAATTAGCATTCTCTTCACTATTAGTTGTCGCGAAACCAAAACCCCTACATTCTTTAGTTTCTTTGTCTAGAACTGCTTTAAATCGAATCGAATCAGAAACTGATTTTAAAAGCGTATCAAATTCTTTTGGATTAAATCCTTGTGGTAAATTGCCAATGTAAATGCGAATGCTCATAAATTTTTAAAAATGATTTTGAAGTCTGAACTTCTAAACAAAACTAAGCTATGTGTATTTAATCACATTTTGGCGCATTTTGTTCAATCCATTGCTTTGCTTTATAAATAGCTTCATCAAAATTATTTAATCTCTTAAATGCAAGTTCCTTTGAAAGATACTCTAAAAGATCTCCTAATATAGGCCCGTCCTTTATTTTTAAATTTTTTTTGATTATGTCACCATTAAGTAAATTTGAAGGATGAAATAATTTATCATCCTTATCACGCCATCTATTAAGCCAATCTAACCGTAAGTTTTGAGGTAAATAAAAAATAAAAGATGGAAGAAACATCTCTAATTCTTTATGTAATGCAAATCTATCTGATTCAGTTAATTGAGAGATATTTTTTTCTATCAACAAAAAATGCCATTTTCGTAATAACTTTGTTTTTGCAATTTCAGATTTACTAAATTTAAATTTCTCTAGAGATACTTCATCTAAAATTTGGGCTATAAAAAATATTGGTAAAAATTTCTCCTTTTCGATCTTATTAAGTTCCTTATAATTAATTTTTTGTAAATCCAAAAAAAAAGAATTTTTATAAAAATTATCAGATCCAAATATATTAAATCTTTTTACCAAAATTAATGCTTCAAGAGCATGTTCACCATTTACTATTTTTTGTATTTCATAATTAATTCTCTCTTTTGCTACTAGATGTAATTTTTCTTTAGTTTTTTTTATAAAATCAATTAATTTTAAATCAATTTTAAAATTCAATTCCGATACAAAACGGAAACATCTTAATATTCTTAACGGATCATTCAGTAAGTTTATTTCTGAATAAGTTCTAAGCAAGGAAAATTCTAAATCTTTTATGCCATTTAATGGATCAAACAAAAGCTTTTTATCAAATAAAAAAGCAATTGAATTAATCGAAAAGTCCCTACTAGTTAGATCTCTTTCGATTGTGGAGGAAATCTGATTAGCAATATCAATTGAAATATGATTAAAAATAATTCTTACAACTTCTCTTTTTTCATCTAAAATTAAAAATTTTGATCCAATATTATCTGCAATCTTTTTCCCAATTTCAATTGCATTTAAAGGTACCACAATATCAACATCCACCTTTTCAGGTTCTCTTCCCAAAATAATATCCCTTATGTAACCACCAACCAAATATGATCCCTTAGGCAAAAAACCTAGTATATGATTTACATTATGAAATTTTATACTTGTCTCTAATTCGTTAATTATTAGTGTATGATCTGTGAGAATACTTTTCATTTAATTAATTTATTATGTGCATTTGCATCAACTGTAGATGGGTTGATAGATGTATCACATATCATGATGTTGAGAATAATCATGGTGTTGATCATATTTGTGATCTACCTGATTTTAAAGCAAAAAAACCATTCATTCATGTCAATATAGTTAAAGATAATAATGGTGATTATAAAACTGATTGGGATGTTCAATCTTGTGAAAGTTTTGAAAATGAATTTGGTAAATGGTCTAAGTGTAACCCAGGTATGGAATTACCTGTTTAAAGGTAATAAATGACAAATAAACGCAAACAAAGAGAAAATTATTCTACATTAGTGATTCATAGCACAGACAACTCTTTTTGCTTTGGGTATAGAAAAAAAAATAACCTTGAATCTGATAAATTTTTTATCAAAAAATTTGATAATGACCTTTGCAGCAACTTAATTAATGATCTTAACAAATTTATTTCCAAAGAAAATTTACAAAAAATAAATAAGTTATCTATCAGCATTGGGCCATCAAATTTTAATGCTTCACGACTGATTGTGGTTTTAGCAAGAACTATCTCACAACAAATAAATTGTCCTCTAGACAGTTTTAGTTCATTTGAAATAATGGCAAAAAGAATTGCATCAAAAAATAATATCTTTACAAACAAAAAATCATTCTGGATTTACAAAAAATTAAAACGAAAAGGTTTTATTGCAGGTAAATATGAAATTTTTCATAACGGAAAAACTTCCTCAGAACTAGTCATTAGAGAAATAGTTTTACCAAAAATTGTTAAAGAACTTGAGAGTAAAGAGCTTTTTTTTGAGGCTGTTTATGATGATAAAGAAGATTTAAAAGAACTATTAAATTTATCAAATAAAAATTTATTAAATTCAAATATAGATTCTTGGAAAAAAGTTTTGCCTCTTTACCCTATTTCTCCAATTAACTAAATATTCATTTAATCAAATTATTAATTTTATCTTGAAGAAGTATTGTTACAGAATGCAGATCATCTCTTGATGAACTTTGTGGAGGTTGAACAGGTTTTCCCACTTTAATAACTATTTTTGAAAATAAAGGAATACAGAATTTAAATCTTATTAGTCTATGTGAATTAACTATTCCAACAGGCAATAATAATTTTTGATTTTTAAAAGCCAGTAATGCTGCACCTTGTTTAGGCTTATTTACTCGACCATTTTTTTGACGAGTACCATCAATAAAAATTCCAATAGAATTATCATTTGATAATTTTTTACATGCTGTTTGAATTGTATTTTTATCAGCAATTCCTCTTTTTACAGGATAAGCTCCACAAGCCTTGATAATAAATCCAAGAAAAGGAATTTTAAAAAGCTCTGCCTTAGCCATAAAAGATATATTACGTCCAATAGCATGGCCTAACAAAGGAGGATCAAGTAAAGAACCATGATTAGAAACCATGATAAAAGAATCTTTTTGAGGAATATTTTCTCTACCTATTAAATGACCTTTAAATACAAATTTATAAATAGGAAATACAAAAAGCTTGCTAACTAATTCATAGATTAATTTTTGAATAGTATGATTTTTCATACAAATTAATAAGATATTTGATTAGAAGATGAAACTTGAGAAATTTTTACATCTTTAAGATGTCTTTTTACTAAACCGCTTAGTACATTAGAAGGGCCAATTTCAACAATATGAAGATCACTATCTTTCGCCATTAAATCCATAGTTTCTCGCCACCTCACTCCATTACACATCTGCTTTTCTAATCTAATTTTAAGCTCGTTTGAATCACTACAGAGCGAAGGTTCATAATTGCTTATTACTGGGAAAGAGGGCTTGTTAAATTTAATTTGTTTTAAATACTCAGAAAATTTTGTTGAAGGTTCATTCATAAATGGTGAATGAAATGCACCTGAAACATTTAATTTCAAGAATCTTTTACAAGAAATTTCTCTCGATAAATTATCTAATGCTTCATTAGATCCTGATAAGACAACTTGGGAAGAGCTATTATCATTAGCAATTACAATATCATCAATTTTTTCCACTAATAGATCAAGTTGATTTCTATCAAAACCAATTACTGCTGCCATAGATCCTTTTCCAGCATTTACCATTAATTGAGACCTTTCTTTTATAAGAGAAACACAATCTTCAAATGAAAAAACATCGGCACAATATAGTGCAGTAATTTCTCCTAGGCTATGCCCAGCAACATAAGTTGGTTTAAATCCATTTTCCTTTAATGCATCTAATAAAATTGATTCAACTAAAAAAAGACAAATTTGTGTATTTCTTGTGTTATTTAAATCAATAAGAGGATCTGTTGGTTCAATATCTAACTCACAAATTTGAAATAAATTCCTCTCAAATATCTCAGATGCATAACTAAACCTCTCTTTTGTGTTGGGCAAATTTTCAATTTGTTTTGCCATTCCAATTTTTTGCGAACCCTGTCCAGGGAATACCCATGCAACTGTCATAATGCTCCTTTTGTTAACCCCATTTAATGAGGGCTGCACCCCAACTTAACCCAGCACCGAAACCACTTGTGGCAATAATATCATTTTGTTTAATTCTATTATTTCTAATAGCTTCATCCATCACTAGTGGTATTGTTGCTGCTGAAGTATTACCATATTTTTCTAAATTGCTAAGAATTTTTTCTCCAGGAATTTTTAACCTCTCTCCTACAGAATCCAATATCCTTTGATTAGCTTGGTGCAATACAAGCCAATCAACTTCATCGGAAGTATAATTCATTTTTTTAAACAACTTTTCAAGAATTATCGGAACTTCTCTAACTGCAAATTTATACACTTCCTGACCATTCATCTGAATTTGGGAAAAAGCTCCACTTAAAAAATCAATGTTTTCAATTATTAAATCCTTATTATTTTTTGATGGAAGATTAAGAAAAGAACCCCTTTCTCCGTCAGTTCTCATATCAAAACCAATTAAATTATCAAATTCATTAGTGGCTTCAATTGCTAATGCACCTGCACCATCTCCAAAGAGAATACAACTTCTTCTATCATTCCAATCAACAAAGCTTGATAGTTGATCTGCTCCTATAACAATAGCCCTTTTAAAACTACCCCCTTTTAAAAATTGTGATGCTGTAATTAGGGCAAATAAGAACCCACTACATGCTGCAGTTAAATCGAAAGCAACGGCATTAGCTGCCCCTAATTTAGCTTGAATGGATGGCGCTGATCCAAATAAATCATGCGGAGTAGAAGTAGCTAAAACAATCAAATCAATCGTTTTAATATCCCAATTAGCCATTTCTATAGCGGTTAGAGCCGCTTTATAACCCATCTCAGTAACATTATCTCCTAAGCTAGAAATTCTTCTTTCAGAAATGCCTGTTCTAGATTTTATCCATTCATTGCTTGTATCAACCTTTTGACTAATTTTTTGATTGGTTAGAATTTGATCAGGTACATAACTTCCGCTTCCCTTGAACGATACTCCAATCTGATTAAAATTTATTCCTTCCAAAAGAGTTTTTTTAGTTACTTATATTAGTCAAACATAAATTCGACTCAATATGTTTTAAGAATTTAAAACTTGAAGCTTTTGCAGTTGATTTAAATTATCCATAACACCATGATTCACTGCGGAGTGGGCCAATCGTAGAGCACTAACTACTGATAAAGATTTGCTACTTCCATGACCAATAACGCAAATACCATTCACCCCAAGCAATAAAGCTCCTCCATGTTCAGCATGATCTAACCTTTTCTTAATTCTGAGTAGATTACTTTTTAAAAAAGCAGAACCAACTTTCCCTCGCCTTCCACGTGGCAGCTCAGATCTCAAAATATCTAATAAAACTCCTCCAACAGATTCAAGAAATTTTAATAATATATTTCCAGTAAATCCATCACAGACTACTACGTCGAAACTACCTGATAATACATCGCGGCCTTCACAATTACCTCCAAAATCAAAACTTTTTTCAGAAGATAATAATTCAAATGTTTTTAGGGATAAATCATTACCTTTGCATTCTTCTTCTCCGATATTTAAAAGGCCAATTCTTGGTTTTTTTACTTGTAAGACATCTTTTGCATAAATATTGCCTAGAAGAGCAAATTGATGCAGATAAGATGGCTTACAATCAGTATTTGCTCCGACATCTAACACTAATACTGGGCGAGTTTGATCCCTTGTTGGAAATAATGCTCCTATAGCTGGTCTATCAATCCCTTTCAATCTCCCAATTCTAAATATGGCAGAAGCCATCATGGCACCTGAATTACCCGCTGAGTAAACAGCTTCAGCTTTATTATTTCTCACTAAATCCATAGCAACGTTTATACTGGCATTTTTCCTTTTTCTAACTGTAGTTGCTTCTTCATTCATCCCAATAGGCTCTCCACTATCAATTAATTCAAGACGATTTTTCTCTATTTCATTTTCTAATAATTCTGCTAAACCAGTTTTTTCTGCTGCATCTTTAACTTTTTCAATTTTGCCAACAAACTTTATATTTATTGGAAATCTACTTATTGCTTCGAGGCAACCCTCAAGAATTGGACCAGGAGCATAATCTCCACCCATCCCATCAACTGCTATCCAAATTCTTTTAGATCGAGAATCCTCCAAACTATCTAAAACATTATCATTATTTTGTAATCTTTTTAATGGGTCAAAAACCAAAGGTTGTAATGTATTTTTAGCTATTGAACTAGCATTTGAAACAACACTGCTGGCAGTATTCACAACAGATTCAGCGCTTGAAACTACATTACCTGCTACATTACCTGCCACATTACTCGCAACATTACTAGCTGTACTTACAACAGAACCAGCACCAGAAACTACATTACCCGCCACATTACTAGCCGTTACCGCAGAACTAGCAGCAGTATCGACTATTGAAGTTACAGCCGAGTTTCTTTTATACCAAATAACTAATCTTCTGATAGCTCTAGGCTTATTACTTTTTTGCACACTTTCTTTACCCATTTATTTACCGTCAAAAGGAGCAATATCTACAATCCTTTGAAAAAGATATCCTGTGCCCCTTGCTGTTAATATCAATTCAGGATTTGCTGGATCAGCCTCCAGTTTTGATCTTAATCTCGATATATGAACATCGACTACTCTTGTATCTACATGTCTCTCAGGTGTATATCCCCAAACTTCCTTCAAAATTTCTCCTCTACTAAATGGCTCGCCTGACCTGCTAACCAAAAGCTCTAAAAGACTAAATTCCATACCAGTTAATCTTATTCTCTCATCGCTCTTAAAAACTTGTCTTCGATTTGTATCAATTTTTATATCAGTAACCAAAATTAATCCTGAATTAGGCATTCCAGGAATTTGCTCTTTGTCAATTCTTCTCAGAACGCATCTAATTCTAGCTTCTAATTCCTTAGGACTAAATGGTTTCACAACATAATCATCAGCCCCTAATTCTAAACCTGTTATCCTGTCTGCAACATCTCCTAATGCAGTTAACATAACGATTGGAACATCAGAATCTTTCCTTAATTCCTGACACACTCCATAGCCATCTAATTTTGGCATCATAACGTCAAGTACGACTAAATCAGGCTCATAATCCTTAAATAACTTTAGTGCTTCTTTACCATCACATGCAGTTACGACTTTGTAACCAATCATGGAGAGGCGCGTCTCCAGAATTCTTCTAATACTTGCCTCGTCATCTGCGACAAGAATTGTTTCTTTAGTTTGACTAGATAGAGCCATTTGTTTCTATTAGCTAATCAGTAAGAGAATTAATTATTATCCTAATCTAACTTGTAGAGGGGCAATATCCCAAACATTCTAGTTCTAATACTTTATTCAATAACTAAATGTCTAGCAAATTGTCGACTTTTATTTGTCAAAATTGTGGAACTCAAACTTCTCAATACTTTGGGAAATGCCTAAATTGCAACTCATGGAATTCGATTGTAGAAGAAATTACAAGCAAGAGATCTAAACATCAAGATGTTAAAAATGATAAAAAATCTATCCCTTTTAATGAAATTTCATCAAAAAAAATATCAAGATTTACAAGTGGTTTTAGAGAGTTTGATCGAGTTCTTGGAGGTGGAATAGTACCTGGATCTGTTGTCTTACTTGGAGGAGAACCAGGTATAGGTAAAAGCACAATTGTTCTTCAATCAGCAGGAAAAATATCTCTCAATGAAAAAGTTTTATACATAACTGCAGAAGAATCCTTAGAACAAGTAAAAATTAGATGGGAGAGATTAAATCAAAACTGTATTGATTTAAAAATTTTTGCAGAAACAAATATATCCCTAATTATTGAAGAGATTAAACGTGTAAATCCAAGTTTCGCAATTATTGATAGTATTCAAGCCATCCATAATAATGAAATGGACAGTTCGCCAGGATCGGTTTCCCAAGTTAGAGCATGTTCTTCTGAGTTGCAAAATCTAGCCAAAGAAAATAATATTGCTCTTCTAATAATTGGTCATGTAACCAAAGATGGTGCTTTAGCCGGCCCTAAAACTCTTGAGCATTTAGTTGATACAGTAATAAACTTTGAAGGAGATAATATTTCATCTCATAGATTACTAAGAAGTATAAAAAATCGATTTGGATCGACCTTTGAAATTGGAATTTTTGAAATGCTTGAAGAGGGTTTACGAGAGATCACAAACCCAAGTTCTATTTTTACAAATAAAGAAAATATTTCAGGAGTAACAACTACGATTACAAACGAAGGCACTCGACCATTGGCAGTTGATATACAAGCGTTGGTAAATCAAACTTTCTACAGTAACCCAAGACGAACTACAACTGGAATTAGCATAAATAGATTGCATCAAATTCTTGCTGTTATTGAAAAACACGTAGGGATAAAATTATCTGAATTTGATTGTTATATAGCTACTGGTGGAGGTTTTGAGATTAATGATCCCTCATCTGACTTAGGCGTAGCAATATCAATTTTATCAAGTTTGAAAAATATTCCTCCTTTAGCTAATACCTCATTTATTGGGGAATTAGGTTTAAGCGGTCAAGTTAGAAAATCGAATAACCTTAGAACAAAAATAGAAGAAGCTGTAAGACTAGGGATTAAAAATATCGTAGTGCCTAAACTAGAGGAAGAACTAAATAATAATTTTCAAGATTTAATAAACATCAAAGAGATATCCAATATTAAAGAAGCAGTTAATTATTCTTTATCAAAATAAAAAAATCAAAGGTACATATCAATTGAGCTTCTGCCTGAGTTTTTCAACCAATTCTCAATATCTAGATACCCACCTGGATATAGTCTCACTGCTTTAGACCAAACTTCAGCAGCTTTATCAAACCATATATCTCTCTGATCTAAATCACCATTTTGCTCAGCATATCTTCCCCTTTTTTCATAAATTAAACCTATATTTTTCAAACATGATGGCTGTTTGGGATTTTCTACTAATGCTTTTTCATATGTTTCAATAGACAAATCCTCTTCACCATTACTCATGTATATAATTGCCATATTTTTTAAAGTCTCACCCCTATCAATTTTATTTTCTTCAAGAAGTAAACTCTCTTTGTAATACTCTAATGCTTCCGAATAATCCCCATTATTTTGTGCAGCTAAGCCATCTCTGTAATAAATATATGCCTTTTTTTCTTTCTCAGCGATAGGCATTATTTTTACAATAGATTCAGCAATTACAGTAAAAGCTTTATCAATAAAGTTGTCTCTGTTTTGATTACTAGGCACTGCTCTAAATCTAATAAAGTTAATATAGTAATTTAAAAAATAACTATTTAAAAAGTCTATTACATTTATTATTATAGTTAAAAATAAGGTCAAGCATTAATTTGCTTCTATCGTAAAAAATATGGAGAGCATTCAATTAAACGTGACAGGAATGAAGTGCGGGGGTTGTGTAAGTACTGTTGAAAAAATATTGAATAATTCTGATGGTATTGAAAATGTTTCTGTTAACTTGCTTACTGAAAGTGCATATTTCGAAATTACTCAGAAACATATAGAAATAGAAAGAGTTCTCGAAAATCTAAAAGAAAATGGTTTCCCATCAAAGATTTACATAAATGATTTTTCAAAAAAAATAAATAGAGCAGAATTAGAAAAAAAAAAGAAGTGGAATAATCAATGGAAAAAACTAACTTTTGCTCTATTACTCTTATTATTTTCAGGTTTAGGTCATCTAGCAGAAGGAAGATATATAAATTTTCCAATATTAGGTAATATATTTTTTCACGCTTCATTAGCAACGTTAGCCCTATTATTTCCTGGCAGAGGAATAATTATTAATGGATTTAAATCATTTATTAAGAATCATCCGGATATGGATTCTTTAGTAGCTCTGGGAGTAATTAGCGCATATACAACAAGTCTTCTATCCTTAATATTTCCTGCCACTGGTTTTCCTTGTTTTTTTAATGAACCAGTAATGCTTTTAGGCTTCATACTCATTGGGCGTTTTTTAGAAGAAAGAGCAAGATATCAAACTGGTTCATCCATTGGAGAATTATTAGATCTTCAACCGGAAATGGCAAGTATCTATACAGAAGACAACCAAATAAAGTCAATAAGAGTAAACACTTTAAGACCTGATCAAGAGATTCAAGTTTTAGCAGGAGACAGAGTACCTGCTGACTGCATTGTTACTCAAGGTAATTCATACGTTGATGTTTCACACATTACTGGAGAATCCAAACCTATTGAGGTAAAAGAAGGCGAAAATCTATCTAGTGGGTCTTTAAATCTTAATTCCACTCTTAGACTTAAAGTACAAAAGGTCGGGGGAGATTCTTCTCTGGCAAAACTAGTAAATCTTATTGAGTCTGTAAACGCTAGAAAACCTCGCATTCAAAGGATTGCTGATGAAATTGCAGGCAAATTTACTTACTTTGTACTTATTTTTGCTACTTTAACCTTCTTCTTTTGGTGGAAGGGAGCAAGAAACATTTGGCCAGATTTATTAAGTCATAATCATCAATTGATCACTCACTCAAGCCATACACTTCATAGTTCTCTGGGTAGTAATGCTGAGAATTTCCTTAGTTTAGCCATTCAATTGTCAATTGCCGTCTTAGTAATAGCTTGTCCTTGTGCATTAGGTTTAGCCACCCCAACTGTAATAACTGTTGCATCAGGCAAAGCAGCAAAAAAAGGAGTTTTATTTAAAGGCGGGGATAAAATAGAGATGGCTTCAAAAATTAATTACATTATTTTTGACAAAACTGGCACTTTAACAAAAGGTAAGCCGTTCATTGTTGATTATAAAAATAATGATGATCATTCATTTTTATTAAGAATAGCTGCCAGTTTAGAAAAGGAAAGTAGACATCCAATCGCAGATGCCTTAATTCAAGAGGCAAAAAAACAAAATTTAAGTTTATTTCCAATAAAAAAAATTTTCACTCATTCAGGTCGAGGTATTTCTGGAGAACTAGAGTCAATTGATGGACTTATTAATATTGGAAATATTGAATGGCTTCTAAGTAAAGGAATAATTATTGATAGTGATGCCAAAAAAGTCATTGAAAATGAAGAGACAAAAACCAACACTATCATTGGAGTAAGTATCAAAGACAAGTTATTAGGCTTTATCTTCCTAGGAGATTTACTCAGAGATGATTCAATTAAGACAGTTCAAAAGTTGAGAGAAAACAAATTTAAAATTAATATTTTAAGTGGTGATAGGAAACAAACAGTTTTAGCTTTAGCAAAAAAAATTGGTTGTAAAGAAACAGAAGTAAAATGGGATCTTCTTCCTGAAATGAAGCTAAAGACTATAGAAAATTTAAAAATTAATAATAAAGTAGCAATGATTGGTGATGGTATTAATGATGTCCCAGCCTTAGCATCTTCAGACTTAGGAATTGCGGTGGGATCAGGGACTCAAATAGCCAAGGCGAATGCAGATGTAGTTTTGATGGGAGATCAATTAAATGGATTACCCTACGCTTTAAATCTTGCAAAAAAAACTATAAGAAAAATAAAGCAAAATCTAACATGGGCTTTTGGTTACAACTTACTAGCTATACCTTTAGCCGCTGGCATTTTATTCCCTAAATACGGTATTCTTCTTACTCCCTCAATAGCAGCATTATTGATGGCTACTAGTTCAATTACAGTTGTAATTAATGCTTTATCTTTGGATTAAATGAAAGGAAAATTTATCGTTATTGAGGGTATTGATGGATGTGGTAAAACAACCCAAATAGATGAACTATCCAAATGGCTACCTAATAGTGGTTTAATAAAAAAAGGGTCTAAATTAATCACAACTAGAGAGCCAGGAGGCAGTCTTTTAGGAAAAAAACTTAGAGGTTTAATTCTCGATAACAACAAACATAATAAGCCTTCATCGCTTGCGGAATTATTGCTTTATTCAGCTGATAGAGCTGAACACGTATCAAAGATTATTTCCCCTGCTCTAAATGAAAATAATTGGGTAATTAGTGATAGATTTTCTGATTCCACTCTGGCTTATCAAGGTTATGGAAGAAACATAAATTTAGAAATCATTAAACAAATTGAATCTATTGTGTGTCAAGGAGAATATCCTGACCTAACTTTCTTCTTAGAAATTACTCCAGAAGAGAGCATATTCAGAAGAAAAAATGAAATTCCAGATAGAATAGAATCTGAAGGTATTAGATTTTTAGAGAAAGTAAATGAAGGATTCAAATTAATTGCCAGAGAAAAAAAATGGAAAGTAATATCTGCCTCTCAAAATATTAAAACTATTTCTGATCAAATTAAAGAGACATTATTAAATAATTTTTCTAATAACAAATGATTGAGTTTAAAAAAAATAATGTCTTATTTAATGAAGAAGTTGATAAATGTCTAAACAACATAATTCAAAAAAAATCATTTGCCAATGGTTACATATTTTATGGTGCTGAAGGGGTAGGAAAAAAACAAACTGCTTTAAAATTTATTAACGAGATTTTCAAACAATCTTCTCCAGGAGACAATATTGAAGAGAGAATTAACAACAATAACCATCCTGATTTTCTAATTATCGAACCTAGTAATATCTCGGAATCTAACAGATCAAAAAGTTCCTATCTTGAAAAAACATCAAAAAGTGGATCTGAAATTATTAAGATTGCTCAAATACGAAATATCAAAACTTTTCTTGGTCAAAAATCAATAAACGCAGAAACAAAAATAGTTTTAATTATTGATGCACACCTTTTAAACGAAGCAGCCTCAAATTGCATTTTAAAAACTTTAGAAGAACCAAGTAATGGAATTTTTATTTTTTTAACATCCAAATTAAATCTTCTTTTAGATACTATTATCTCAAGATGTCAAATAATCAGATTTCGATCGTTTTCTAGTAAACAAATAAAGTCTCTTTTAAAAGATTATCCAAATTCTTCTAAATTTAATATTAATACAAAATTAAATATTGAAGATTTAATAAATTCTGCAAATGGCTCTCCAGATCAATTATTGAAAAATATTGAAATTTGGAATGAATTATCAGATGAAATTACAAGTAAATTAGATTTTCCAATAAAAAATAGTCTAGAAATACTTGAAGCATCTAAATTAATATCTGAACAATTAGAAATTTATCAACAGATTTGTTTAGTCAATTTGATACAAATTATTTGGTGGAGAAAGACAAAAAATATTGATCTAGTAAAAAAACTTGAAAATTTAAAATTTCACTTAAGAAAAAATATACAGCCAAGATTGGCATGGGAAATTACTCTTTTAAAAATTTCAGTAGAAGATATATAAAGTTTTATCTATCTAAGAATTTATTAAATCAGTATTTCTAGCTTGAATAAACTCTTGCTTGGCAGGTTCAACTTGAGTACCTATAGGTAACTCAAGGCAATATCCAGCTCCATAAACTGTTTTAATGTATATAGGCTTTCTTGGATCTGGTTCTAGCTTAGTACGTAAGTGTCTAACATGGACTCTTATTGTCTCAATATCATCATCAGGTTCATATCCCCAAACTTCTTTAAGAATCAAAGCTGGTGAAACTGTTTGACCGTGCCGCTGCAATAGACAATGAAGTAATTCAAATTCAAGATGTGTTAGTCGAATAGGAGATTCAAACCAGATAGCTTCAAATCTTTCCGGAACAAGAGTGAGAGGACCATAATTCAAAATTTCTTGCTGATTACTAGAATTCAACTGTATTCTGTTGGTTCTCCTTAATAATGCTTTTATGCGTACATGTAATTCTTCCAAATCGAATGGTTTAGTGATGTAGTCATCAGCTCCGGAATTAAAACCAGTAACTTTATCTTTAAGGCCACCTAATGCTGTTATCATCAAAATTGGAATATTCGAAGTTCTTTCATCTCTTCTAAGTCGCTGACATAATGTTAATCCGTCAACACTTGGTAGCATTAAATCCAAAAGTATTAAATCTGGTGAGTATTGAAGAGCTAATGCTTGCCCTTTAATGCCATCTTCAGCTTTCTGAACATCGAAACCAGAATGTTCTAAATGCTTAGCCACCAAATCACGCATATCTCTATCATCTTCAATTAAAAGGATTGAAATTTTCATAATATAGACTATTAAATTAAAATTAAATTTTTGTAATATGATTCTCTCAAGTTTTTAGAAAGATTGCATAATTAATGTAAAAAGTTTTATCAATTAGATTTATCAGATTTTTCAATAATTGCAAGGCATTAGAGAGAAAATAGGAATTTTAAAAAGAGTTAAATTTTAGAATTTCTTTCGATTTTATTAACTATTTCTTAATAATCAAGAGGATATCTGAAATAAATATGGATTGAATTTAAAAAAATATTTAATTCAGAGTGTGATAAATCAAAATTGAATTAAATGGAATTTATCAATTTTCAAAGCGGCTTAAACAAAATTTATGGTTCTAGATTTTTTTCTGGGTGTTTAAGTTATAGATATTGTCTATATTAAAAAAAATCTAAGTTTTTATGAAAAAGAAGTCTTTAATCTTTTCTGATTTATCAAAAAAACAACTAGAAAATCTAAAAGAACTTTATATTCAAAAAAAAGTTGAATCGATGAGTCATCAAGAACTCAAACAATATGTACGAGAAATTATTTCTCATCAGATAAACGATACTATAGACAAAGAAGAAGAAATGGAAGCTTGGAAGGAAATGTCAGATTTCTTTGGAGAGCAATTTGAGATAGTTATTTTAGAAATACAAACAAAATACATTGACGATAAAAACTTACTTGAAACAGAAATAGATTCTCAGAAACAAAGAATGGAATTACTTGAAAAGAATAATTTAGATAAAGAGAAAACGGATATGTGGGATGACTAGAATTTTCTGAAAAGTGTAATGTATAAAATATAAAAAAAATATCTTAATTATTTAGAACTTTAAAATCAATTAAAAAACTTATTTTATATGTGTAAAGATTTCGATAAATGTTCTATTTACTGTTCTTAAAACACATTTTTTCTAATAAATATAATTTGTTTTTGGATAAATTTTTTTGTTCTATTTACTGTTATTAATAATACAATTTCTTAGATTATATCCTTTGCTAACCACTTTTTGACAAAAAAGAGGTGATAAAAATAAAAAATCACCTTTATTAGGATGACTTTGCATGATTTTTTGAAATGTAGAAACTCCCTAAGGGAAAGCCTAGTAGACCTTTGCTAATATTGCCTTAATAAGCCTCATATAAAAAAATCGAAATTGAGATATATTCTCAAAATAATATTACATTCATAAAAAAGCATTAAAAAGGACCTCAAGTGCAATAACCTGAAGTCTTTAGATCATAAAATTTAACTCCCCGGGCGGGATTCGAACCTGCGACCAATCGATTAACAGTCGATCGCTCTACCGCTGAGCTACCGAGGAATATATGATGAATTTAACTCTTTAAAGTGCCTTATGACAAGTAGAGGAATTCATTTATATAGAAATTTTGATGGTTCTTGCCAGTTAGATAAAAAACCATTTTTCAACTCTGCTACATAATCAGCGTAAAGTAATTCTTCATAACGATGAGTAATCCATAAAGCGGATAAAGGTTTTTTATGGTCACTTGTAAGATTTTTAATAGTTTTTAAAACTTTTAATTGGCTGGTTTGATCAAGTAACGCTGTAGGCTCATCTAAAAGGATAAAATTTCTATTACTAATCAGAACACATGCAATAGTTAAGCGTTGTTTTTGCCCACCGCTTAACGTGTGTACTGGCCTTTTTTCAAAACCAGACAATCCCACCTGAGCAAGCACATATTCGATTTTTTTATTAATTTCATTATCACTTATACTTTGGTTAATATTTATAAGAAGTTCGCTCCTGCAATTTGGCATCAATATTTGATGATCAGGGTTTTGAAATACCATCCCTATATTTGCTTTAGAATTAATGACTCCATTTTTGGGTTTAATTATTCCATTAATTAGTTTTAGGAGGGTGCTTTTTCCACTCCCATTTTTACCGACTATCATCCAAAATCCAGTGTTTTTTATTGATAAATTACATTTAAAAATTAAATTTTCTTTTTTCCCAGGATATGAAAAAGAGACATCTTTGAAATGAATATGAGGTATTTCATTTTCAAGAGAATCTCTCATTAATTCTATTAATCTATATTGAGAGAAAATCCTGGTCTTTTAGCTCCTCCTGCTACTGATGATTTTTCGTATATCTGAACAGAAATGATTTCTTTAGCTCTGACAGCAATTAATTTATCTTGCACTTTATCACACCTTAATTCAATCAAGTTTGAGGATTCTAAAGTGTCATTCATAGAACTTTTTATTTCATCAAAAATTCGTTTAGCATCCTCCAATTCTTTCTTCTGAATTGAAAGTGGAAAAGGTGAATATCTTAGATTTAGTTCCAGCGAATACATAACCATTATTAAAAACTTCCTTTTATAATAATAAATAATTTCTCGTTGAAAGTATTATAAATTAAATTCTTTTGAGAAAATTATATAAAAGATCTTTAAATACAATTACTATAGAAATAGGTTTTTTAATTTTGCAATTTAAATAATCATTTTATGGAAATAGCAAATGATATAACTTCTCTAGTTGGAAATACCCCTTTAGTTAAATTAAATCGAATCAGAAAGTATTTTAATTGTTATCCAGAAATAATAGCCAAACTAGAAAGTTTCAATCCATCAGCTTCTGTTAAAGATCGCATCGCTTATTCAATGTTAAGTAAAGCTGAAGAAAAGGGATTGATAGAACCAGATAAGACGACTTTAATTGAAGCAACAAGTGGCAATACTGGTATCGCATTAGCAATGGTTGCTGCAGCAAAAGGCTATAAATTGATATTAACTATGCCAGATACGATGAGTATTGAAAGAAGGGCAATGTTGAGAGCATATGGCGCTGAATTACAGTTAACACCAGGAAAAGATGGAATGAAAGGAGCCTTAGATTTAGCTAATGAGTTATCCTCAAGCATTGCAGATAGCTATCAATTTAATCAATTTGAAAACTTTGCTAATCCAGATATTCATGAAAGAACAACGGCTCAAGAAATATGGACCCAATCCAATAATAATTTAGATGGATTAGTTACAGGGGTAGGAACAGGAGGAACAATTACTGGTTGCGCACGTTTTTTGAAAAAAGTTAACCCAAATTGCAAAATTTATGCTGTAGAGCCCAAAAAAAGTGCTGTTATATCAGGAGAAAAAGCGGGATCTCATTCTATTCAAGGAATAGGAGCAGGTTTCATACCGAAAGTCCTTAATACTAAATTAATTGATGAAATTATAAAAATAGATGACGTCGAAGCATTTCATTATGGGCGTCTATTAGCTAGATTGGAAGGCCTTTTATCAGGCATTAGCAGCGGAGCAGCTTTAGCAGCAACGATACAAATCGGTAAACGGAAAGAACTAATGAATAAAAGATTGATTGTAATTCTTCCTAGTTTTGGGGAAAGATATTTATCAACCGCAATGTTTGAATCTAATACCTCAATTCAAGCCAGGAAAGATGGTTATCTTTAATCCCTAATTTATAAAAATGAAAAAAAATTTATATGAAGAATTAGGCCTCAAAAAAAATGCAACCAAAAGTGAAATTAAATCTTCATATCGTTCTTTAGTTAAGAAACATCATCCTGATGCAGGAGGGGAAAAAGAACGATTTCTTGCGATACAAAATGCCTGGGAAATTCTAAATGACCCCATAAAAAAAGAACAATATGATAGAAATTTTTTCTCTTCCAGATCATCATTTGATTCATTAAATGACAATTGGGAGGAGAAATTTAATTCAAAAAAATATAATTCGTCAATTAAAGACAGAGAAGTTGAAACATGGATTAAAGAAATTTACACTCCAATCAATAGAGCAATTAGCCAAATAATTAAACCCTTGAATAACGAAATAAAAGAACTTTCTGCGGATCCATATGATGACAAACTAATGGAAAACTTTTGCAACTATATAAGTCTTTCACAAAAGAAAATAGAAAAAGTTGAAAAAATTTATAACAAAAAAATAGTCCCAAATTCTATTACAGCTTTAGGCCTCAATCTATATCATTGTTTTTCACAAGTTAAAGATGCTCTATCAGAATTTGATAGGTATACACAAGGATATGTGGATGACTACTTATTTGATGGTAAAGAAATGATTAAGGAGGCAAAAAGAATTCAATCAAATATGTCTGCAGAGAAAAAAAATAAAAACTTTTAGATATAAAAATTTATTGAATATACTCTTTCAGTTGATCCAATTTCAACCAAACATCTGGCACAGGTCTGCGCCATCGAACCTGAGCATATTCCTCTTTGACTAAAAGAATCTCTCCAGGACCTTCAAAGACATAATTCGGCAGATCATTATCACTGGCTAGAGCCTCTATACTGTTTATATAATTTTCTCTATCGACAAAAACTAAGCTTCCTTTTTTGAGAGGTTTCTTTGGAATAGAATCTGTCATAATAAAGTAAACAAAGTTATTTGAAATTTATTATACAAAAACTTGTTTGATATACATTTAAAAAAATTGATAACGGAATAATAATTACAAAAAACTAAAAAATTTAATAGCCTTTAATCATAAATATCTATAAAAAATGCGTCTTTTATTACTTGGCTGCACTGGATTTGTTGGTAAAGAATTAGTTCCAACACTAATCAATGAAAATCACGAAATATATATTGTAAGTAGAAAACCCATAAGTAAATTAAAGCTAGATTTAGATTTCAATAAATTTAAATTTTTTCAAATAGATTTAACAAAAGAAAAAAACTGGAGTAACGAAAATCTTCTAAATATTTTAAGAGAGACAGATGGAATTATTAACTTAATGGGAGAACCAATAGCAGAAAAAAAATGGACTTCGTTACAAAAACAGGAGATTGAAAATAGTCGTATTAACACTACGAAATTTATGATGAAGGCCCTTAAAAATTTCAAAATCAACCCAAAAGTCATTATTAATGGATCAGCGATAGGTTATTACGGTACAAGTTCTTCTTGTGAATTCACTGAAAATAGTATGGGAGGAAAAGACTTTTTAGCTACTCTTTGCAAAAAATGGGAAGCGGTCGCCGCTGAAAAACCATTTTTCACAAGGTTAGTTATCTTTAGAATTGGAATTGTACTAGAGGCAGATGGAGGAGCATTAGGGAAAATGCTCCCTATTTTTAAAGTTGGATTAGGTGGACCAATTGGAGATGGTAAGCAATGGATGAGTTGGATACATAGAACTGATTTATGTGCATTAATTACTCAAGCATTAATTGATAAAAAGTATACGGGAGTATTTAATGCTGTAGCACCAAATCCAGTATTTATGAAAGACTTTTCTCAGACTTTAGGCAAATGTCTGAATAGACCTAATTTACTTCCAGTACCTGGAGCGGTTTTAAAAATATTACTAGGAGATGGAGCAAAAGTAGTATTAGAAGGACAAAAAGTGATAAGCAGTAAACTCAAAAATTATGCCTTTAAATATCCTCTTCTTGAGAAAGCAATTTTCGCCTCCACCAAGAATTAATACCGTTTACTAAAGCACCAATAATAAGAACTGTTATCAATGGGACTATAAAAGGGTTCCAAACTAACTGAATAAAATTAATAAAAACAAATATCCCATTTAATTGCATTATGATTGCAAAAATAAAAAATATTGCAAAAAAAATTACCGTAAATAAATTTATTAATAACAAATTATCGATAATTTGTTTTAACTTATTTTGAGTATTTTCCTTAGTCATTTTTTATAACAATATTCACATCATCAATCATCTTAAGACAAGCTTTGTTTTCACCCAATCTTTTTTTGGCATTTTCATTACATGAGATCATAAACTTCTTATTTAGTTGTATTAGATATATTACTTTTATAATCAGTTTTATTGTCTGATTTATTTGATCATTCTTATCTTTATAATTACTGGCACAAAAAACATATTTTCCAAGCAAACGTCTTTGGGCTTCTGCAAAAGTTTTTGTAAATTGTGGACCTTTACCTTCGATCTGAATAACAGGTTTTCCTAATCCAATCGCTTGCTCTGCTGCTGTTCCTGCCATGCTTATACAGCATCTACTTTGCAATAAAATTTTATCAAAATTATTCCAATATATATTCACTTCTAAAAATTTATATTTAAATTTCAAGAGATACTTATCTTTTATTTTTTCTATGTTTAACCATCCTCTTTTTTGGAATATCTCCTTTATTTTTGATGAAGATAAATCATTAACTATTGCAAAATTAAACTGAATTTTTTGAAAATATCTTAAATCTGATAATGCCTCTAAAACCTCTAAAATCAAAACAAAATTATCTAAAATCTCAGGGAATCTACTTCCTGGAAATAATGCAATACTAAATTCAGATTTCTTTAATTCTTTGTTTCTAAAAAAAAACTTATCCATAAATGGATTGCCTAAAAAAGACACTTTCTTTTTTAATTGGAAAGTTAAATCTTTAGCTGTAAGAGAATCTCTCGTATATATTTTTTTTGCTTTTTGTGAGAGCAAGAAAAATTTAGAAGGCCATGGTAATTTTAACTTCCCTTCATAATGACTAGAATAAGCAACTAGATATGTAAAAAAATCTTTCTTACAAACCCATGCAAACAAAACTGGCACAATATCTCCAACTACAAAAAAATAGTCATATTTTTTCTTTATTGTAAAAGTTAAATATAATCTTTTTAGAAGATAAAATATCTCTCCCCCAAATATCTCAGTTAGTCTACCCCTAAAAGAATTATAACCAATTCCTCCGGTACTAAATTCTCTAGTTTTTCCAATAATCTTAATCTTTTCTTTTATGTAATGTTTTCCTTTACCAACAATTGGCAAAGCATGAACAACATAACCATTTTTTACAAATTGCTTAGCTATTAAACTCCCAGATAGATCTTCTCCATGCCCATTACTTAATATTAAAATTTTAAACAATTTAAAATTCCAACCATTTTTTGACTTTGGTTAACTCAGGCCAATCTGGATATCTACTTAATCCGTCTTCAATAGATTCATTCAACTCACTTCTCACATCTGGCATCATCATAGACATTTTTTTTATTAACTCAATATGATCCCTAACACCTTTGTTATTAGTGGCCAAAAGAGCTAAAGACAAATTCATTCTTGCTTGTGGATCTTGCTGATTTAATCGAACAGCTTGTCTTGCAGCTGCCAAAGCTTCTTCATTATTTTTCAAAAGTAATTGAAGCCATGATAAACAAGTCCAGGCAGCAAAATGATTTGGTATTTGCTGTATAATTTTCTGAAAATCTTGAACGATTGGAATTAAATCTTGCCCAGCTTTATATCTTGATAGAGCTGCATTAAAATCCTCTTCGATAGGACTAATTTCTTTATTCATTAAGTATTAGACTGCAAAGGAGCTTCCACAACCGCAAGTTTGAGAAGCATTAGGATTTACAAAATTAAAGCCACCGCCAATTAATTCCTTACTAAAGTCTAATTGCATTCCATAGATATATAAGAGACTTTTTGGATCACAAACTACTTGAAAGCTTTGATCAGCTTTTAATGAATAATCGTAAACTTTATCATCTGGATTTATTTCATTACTCCTTATAAAATCCATTGTATAACTCATACCACTACAACCACCTGATCTGACTCCTACCCTTAGTGCTTTTTTATCACTTTGGCCCTTTAATAAATTTGAAATTTGCTCTATAGCATCATTCGTAATTAAGATACCTTTGCCATCATCAGAATTCTTAATTTCCTGTTTAACTTCTACATTTTCCATAAACAAAGAATTTCTACTATTTATAATATAAAAACTTAATCGAAAGGATGCATAGAACAAACAATATCCAAACTTGATTTGTTATAATTTTAATAAAAAAGTGAAAATCGCAATAGTTGGTTCTGGATTAGCTGGTCTTACAGCTGCAGTTAATTTAGTTGATGAAGGTCACGAAGTTGAAATTTACGAGAGCAGGTCATTTTGGGGAGGCAAAGTAGGAAGTTGGGAAGATAAGGATGGCAACCACATAGAAATGGGTTTACATGTATTTTTTTACAATTATGCAAATCTGTTCAAGTTAATGAAAAAAGTGGGAGCTTTAGATAATTTACTCCCGAAAGAGCATACTCATCTATTCATCAACAACAATGGGAATTTGAAATCTTTAGATTTTAGATTCCCATTGGGTGCTCCATTTAATGGACTAAAAGCTTTTTTTACCACCGAACAACTTACTTTGGTAGATAAGTTCAGAAATGCCCTAGCTTTAGGAACGAGTCCAATAGTTAGAGGATTGATAGACTATGAAGGAGCAATGAAAATAATTAGAGAGCTAGATCGAATTAGTTTTAAAGAATGGTTTTTAAACCATGGTGGAAGTGAAAAAAGTTTAGAAAGAATGTGGGATCCTATTGCATATGCTTTAGGTTTTATTAATTGCAAAGATATTTCAGCAAGATGCATGCTAACTATTTTCATGATGTTTGCTTCAAAAACAGAAGCCTCAAAACTAAATCTTTTGAAAGGTTCACCACATAAGTGGTTAACTCAACCTATTGTCGACTACATCACAAATAAAGGGGCAAAAATCTATCTCAACCACAAGGTGGAAGAAATTATCTATGAAAAAGAATCTTCCTATTATTCAGTTAATCAGTTAAAAATATCTTCTCCAGAAGGAACTAAGGCAGTTTTTGCAGATAAATTTCTTGCTGCCTGTGATGTTCCTGGAATAAAAAAAATAATTCCAAAAGAATGGTATCAATTTAAAGAATTTGAAGGTTTAAAAAAACTTAGAGCAGTTGCTGTTGCCACAATTCAATTGAGATACGATGGTTGGGTTACCGAATTACAAAAAGATAATACTGGAAACACACCAACTGGACTAGATAATCTTCTTTATTCTGCTGATGCCTCTTTCAGTTGTTTTGCGGATTTAGCACTAGCAAGTCCGGCAGACTATAGAAAAAAAGATATGGGATCGCTCCTCCAATGTGTTTTAACTCCAGGAGATAGATGGATGGGAAGATCTACAGAAAGAATTACAAAAGAAATAGATAAAGAGGTTCGCCGTCTATTCCCATCCTCAAAAAACCTTAAATTGCTTTGGAGTAACGTAGTGCAAATTCCACAATCACTCTATAGAGAATCTCCTGGTATGGAACCATTCAGACCCGATCAAAAAACATCTATATCTAATTTCTTTATGGCTGGTAGTTACACAAAACAAGATTACATAGACTCTATGGAGGGAGCTACAATGAGTGGTCATTTGGCTGCTGCTGCAATTTTAGAGAAGAAAGCAGAACTAGCTAAAAATCTTGCGGTAAGTTAATTTATGGGTACTTGGCTAAAACATGACGTTATAACAGTTGTTAATGCGCCTCTTGAAAATGTTTGGAGTACATGGAGCGATTTAGACTCAATGGCACTTTGGATGAGCTGGATTGAATCTGTAAAAACAGTTGACGAAGAGACTAATACCTTACCAGATTTAACAGAATGGACTTTAGCTGCAAATGGCTTTAGGTTTAAATGGAAAGCTCAAATTACTGAAAGAGTCGAAAAAAGCAAACTTAAATGGAAATCTATAGGAGGTTTACCAACTGAAGGGTCAGTAGTTTTCGAAAGTAAAGGTGATCAAATCACAACGGTAAATTTAGCAATAACTTATGAGCTACCTAAAATGATTGCGCGGTTTATGGAAGAAAATATTTTAGGCAAAATGGTTACAAACGAATTACAGGCCAATATTGATAGGTTCAAAGATTTAGTTGAAAAGAACTATAGAAAAAATTTTTCTAACTAAAAATATTAATTGCTACATCAAGTAATCCTTCAAAAGTATATTTTTGTGCCTGACTATCAACTCTGCCAAAAATCTTTTTACATATTTTTGTTGTCTGGGGTCCGATAGTTAACAACTTAATTTGATCAAAATATCCTAACCATTTTTTACCAAGTTTTTTTTCTAATAAAATAGCAGAATTTGATACGGTTTTGCCGCTTGAGAAAATAATTGCATCGACTTTTCTATTAAAAATAATATCAATTGTTTCTTCCGGAATTGAGTCAGGACATCTAGTTTCATATGCGGCAACCTCAAATACACGTGAACCAGCCTTTCTAAATTGATCTGCAATTAGATCCCTACCACCTGTTTGAACTCTTGGCACAAAGACTCGGAGTCCATAACCAGATACTGGAAAATTATTGATTAAACTTTCAGCAACAAATTCTGGAGGTATGAAATCAGCCTTAATCCCAAAATCATCAAGAGTTTTTGAGGTTTTTTCTCCGACTACGGCGATTTTTGTTTTTTTTGAACATTCTTTTAATGAACTATTAAAGTATCTAAGTCTTTTATCCACAAATTTGATCCCATTACTACTGGAAAAAATAATCCAATGAAAATCATTTATTTGATTTAATGCTTCATCAAGAGGATTCAAATCATCAGGATCAGCAATACTTATTGCAGGTAAATCAAATACATTAGCGCCCTTGCTTATGAATATCTTTTTTATATCCAATATCCCTTCTTTTGATCGAGTAATAATTATATTTCTTTGATCAAGGGGTAGATCAACTTTTGGCATCCTTATCCTCAACATTAAGATTTTGATTGTTATTTTTTAATTCATCGAGAAGTTTCAAGACTGATAATCCTTTATCAAGAACAACATCGTCTTTAAAAATTATCTCTGGAACTCTTCTCATCTCAATTCTTTTTCCTAAACTATGCCTTATAGAGCTTTTAGCAGTATTCAAGTTTGATACAATTTCTTTCCTCACTTTCTCTTGAGCAGTTGAAGTTATATAAATTTTACAGTGTTGCAAATCACGTGATAAATCAATCTTAGAAATATTGACGAAATGATCTCTAATAAGATCATTTTCTAAATCATTCTGCAAAATAAGGGTTATTTCTTTCTTCAAAAGAGAAGAAACTTTTGCAAGACGGTAATTATTTGGCATTATGTTTGTAAATTTATTGGGTTTGTCATCGCTTGCAAGACAAAATAAACAGTTATGAAAGCACTTAAGACAGAAGATATCAAACCTACTATTGTGAGTGGATTTGATCTATTCTTGAATAAAGGTTCAAGCAAAGCAACAAGTCCCCCAACAATGATAGATATCAAATACTTTGGATATCTCGCAACATTAGAGAAGAATTCGCCCATCAGCTCCACAAATAGATTACTTTTTTAGCTAAGTTTTAACAAACATTAAACAGCATGATTACATTATATCAATTTAGGCATAGTGCTTTTTGTTTAAAAACAAGAATGGCTCTTCATGCAAAAAAACTACAATATCGAGTTGAAGAAGTAACACCTGGAATAGGCCAATTTGAAATCTTTAAATTATCAGGTCAAAAACAAGTACCTGTAATAGTCGATAGTAATGATCAAGTTATTAATGACTCTTCAACTATTTGCGAATATATAGATAAAAAAAATGAAAACAATCCACTGTTTCCAGAGGATCCAATATTATTTGCACAATGCAAACTAATTGAAGACTGGGCAGATACTACAATGGCTACAACTTGTAGAAAAACTTTAATAAAATCTGCAATAGAAAATCCACAGCTAAGAACTGCATTACTTCCAAATGAAATACCTTCTTCAGTTAAAAGTATTGTTGATAAATTACCTTTTGAAAATCTTAGTAAAATTTCTAATGTAGTTTTATCTTCTAAAGATAATTTAGAACTCCAAAAATTACTGGAAGCCTTATCAAAATCCTTGATCAACAAGAAATATTTAGTTGGAGATAGTTTATCAATTGCAGATATTTCAATTGCTGCTCAATTATCCCTTATTAAATTTCCAAAGTCTGCAGGACCAATTCTTTCAGGAGAGGGGAGCCAAGAATACATAAACAACCCTTATTTAGAAAATCTTTTCATTTGGAGGAACAACTTAGAAGAATATCTTTTTAGTGCTAACTCTCAATAAATTCAAACTTCAATTTATATTTATTTGTTTTGATAGCATGAATAGAAGGATCACCAACTTTTGAACCATAAGAAGCAACATATTGCACTCCACAAATTGATGGTTTGATTGAATTATCAACTTCCAATATTTCTTCAGAACATTTTTGAAATTTACTAATGGTCTCTACCTGATTAATCCTTGAAGCACCTGGCTTATGTGCTGTTTGTATAACTAGCTCATCTGCGAAAAAAATATCATTATCTTGGATCTGATTTCTCCCTGTAATTCTTGAATCAATATAAAAATCATCTTTCAAATAAGTAATTTGATTATTAATAGATTGAGGATCATTTACAACCTTGATTAAGGTTTCACCAAATATTGCTTTTCCAATAGATTCAGAATTTTTTGCACGATTACCAACAATTAAATCTGAATCATTCTTAAAGAAATTTACTTTATAAATAACTGGCTCTTCTGAATCATTAACTATATCTTGAGAAGTAACAAGCCAATTCCCCTCGAACCATTTAGGATAAATTAAATCCTTAGAAGTATCCGATAATTTAAAATTTGGCAAATATAATTCTGGCCATTGATTTACACGATTTTCTAAAAACTCTCGTACGTTAGAATCTACGAGAGCAAAAGAACTTTCTAAAAAAATTCCTTGAAAAATCAAGCAAAGAATTAATCCAAGAAGAATTTTCATTATGTCAAATCCACTAATAAGAGCATCAGATCATTATGTATTATTAGAGCCAGATTCGAAGGAAAAAATTGTATCAAAACAAGAAGCAATTTTATGGTTGAAGAATTGGCTTAGTAAGACAGAAACACAAACAATATATCAAAATATAGAAGATCCTGATCAGGAATTTTTTGAAGAATTATTGGAAAGCACTTATGAATTAGAAATAAAATTAGGATACGTTATCAAATGGTTTGCAGTAAGAATTAAACCAGATTAACTGATTATTTCTTTATGAATTGCATTAATTATTTTCATAGCAACTTCTTCAATATTTTCTTTTTTTACTTGAATTCTTAAATCTGCTTGAGAATACAAATTTTCTCTAGATTTAAAAATGCTCATATATAGATCATTTAGATTCTTTCCCTGAAGAAGTGGCCTATTTTTAATTTCATTTTTCAATCTTTCAATTGCTATATCTTTGTCGAGATCTATCCAAGCAATTATTCCCTGTCTTAAGAATCCCCAGTTTTCCGATTTGGTAACTATTCCTCCCCCAGTTGAGATTACTAATGAAGGAATTTTGATAGTTTCTTTAAGGCAGTTTGCTTCTAATTCGCGGAAATCATCTTCTCCTTCATCCTTAAAAATTTGATTGATAGATTTTTTTGCCAACTTCTCTATTAATGAATCTAAATCAATGTATTTATACTTCAATAATTCAGCCAGCTTCAAACCAGTTTGTGACTTACCAGAACCCATCATTCCTATTAAAAATATGCTTCTACCCTTAATAGCATGAACTGTTTTTTCGATAATGGATTGTTCCATAAAGACAAAAGCGTATTTAAAACCTTAAGATAGTATTATCGCAGACAGGTATGACTTCTACACAATCCAAACCATCTCATGGAAAAGGACGTGAATGCGTCATAACTCGACGTGCCTGCTTTAGTTCTAGTCACCGTTATTGGCTTCCTGAAAAAAGCCCAGAAGAAAATTTATCTCTTTTTGGAAAGTGCAGTATTGCACCAGGTCATGGTCATAATTATGAACTTATTGTTTCAATGGGTGGAGAACTAGACTCTGATGGAATGGTACTTAATCTCTCTGATGTAAAACACTCTATTAAAGATAAGGTTACTGGACAATTAGATTTTCGTTTTTTAAATGATGTCTGGCCTGAATTTAATGTTAATAATCAAGAAGGTATACTTCCCACAACTGAAGCATTAGTAAAGGTCATTTGGAGTCGTCTGAAGGATGATTTACCTCTTACAAGTCTAAGACTTTATGAAAACCCAAATTTATGGGCAGATTATTTTGGAAAAAACATGGAAGCATTTTTAACAGTACAAACTCATTTTGCAGCCGCTCATAGACTTGCAAAAGAAGAGATATCCTTTGATGAAAATAAAAAAATCTATGGGAAATGTGCCAGAGTTAATGGACATGGTCATAACTATCTTGTCGATATAACTGTAAAAGGAGACATTGATAAAAGAACAGGAATGGTTTGCGACTTATCTGCCCTGCAAGAGATAATTAACGATTTAGTTGTTGAACAACTAGATCATACTTTTCTTAATAAAGACATAGAATTTTTCCATAGTTGTGTTCCAACTGCTGAAAATATAGCTTTATATATTTCTGATATTCTTAAGAAACCAATACATAATCTTGGTGCAACATTATACAAAATAAGACTCCAGGAGAGCCCAAATAATGCTGCAGAAATTTATGTTGATCAAAAGTTGACCAATTCGTTGAAGTTGAAATTGGAAAATAGTTTAGTAACGCAAACTTGAATATCCCAAGAGTAATAATTGTTATAGCATCAAGTCTTGATGGGAGAATTGCATTTCCTGGAGGTGGAGAATCGCATCTTGGCAGCGATGAAGATAAAAAAATATTAAATCAAAACTTATCAATGGTTGACGCCACCATTTTTGGTTTAGGTACTTTAATAGCTCATCAATCAACTTTCCTAGTTAAAAATCACACTGATAATGACAAAGTAAATATATCAAAAAGTCAACCAATTTCTATAGTTGCTTCAAATAGCAAAAAATTTAACAGTAATTGGAAATACTTTCGTCAACCAATTAGAAGATGGCTAATAAGCTCAAGTAAAGTTGATAATTCGTCGAATAATGAATTCGAGAAAGAACTCTTTTTCGAAGATTCATGGAAAAAAACTTTAATTTCACTTAAAAAAAAAGGGATAAATGATCTAGCTCTTTTAGGAGGTGCAAAACTTATAAATTCATTTATAAAAGAGGATTTAATAACAGATATAAAAATTACAATAATTCCACGAATTATTGGAGGTAGATATACATGGATCCCTCCAGAACAAACAAATGCGATTTTTAATCTCAAAAGGCTATGGGAAATAAAATCAATTAAAAATTTAATGAATAATGAAATCCATGTTCATTACAAAAAGATTTGAAATAGTTTCAATAATAAATGAACCAAAAAATACATAAAGTTGAAATCAAATTGTCAATTAAGGAAATCTCCAAGGAGATATGGAATGAATTAGCAAATGAAATTAATAATCCATTTTATGAATGGAATTGGATTAAAAACCTTGAGATGTCTAAAAGTGTTTCAAGAGAAACTGGTTGGCAGCCTCTATATTTTGTTGCTTATAAAAATGAAGAAATACTAGGAATTGCCCCACTTTTTTTAAAAAATCATAGCTATGGAGAATTCATTTTTGACCAATCATTTGCAAGATTGGCTCAAGAGCTGAATTTAAATTATTACCCTAAATTAATTGGAATGAGTCCTTATAGTCCTGTAAATGGATATCAATTTCTTTATAAAAAAAATAAAGACAAGAAAGAAATCACAAATTTACTGATAAACCATATCGAAAGCTTTGCGATTACAAACAAAATCCTAAGTTGTAATTTTTTATATATTGATGAATGCTGGGGCAACTATCTTAAATCTTTGGGATACTATGAATGGATAAACTCCAGCAGTGAATGGAGGAGTAATGGAGAAAAAACATTCGACGATTTTCTATCTAGATTTAACTCTAATCAGAGAAAAAATATAAAAAAAGAGAGAAAATCAATTACTAAACAAGACATTAAAGTAGAAATTTTTAATGAAGATGATATCAACCAAGAAATCCTCAAAAAAATGCATAATTTTTATGAACAGCATTGTTCGAGGTGGGGAGTTTGGGGAAGTAAATATCTAACATCTAAATTTTTCGAAACACTAGTTGATAATAAAAAAAATCTTTTACTTTTTAGTGCATCAAAAAATGATTCAAATGAAATTTTTGCTATGTCGATGTGCGTTAAAAATCAAAAAAACTTATGGGGTAGATATTGGGGTAGTCAAGAAGAAATATCTAATTTACATTTTGAATTATGCTATTACCAGCCAATTGAATGGGCAATAAAAAATAGTATCCATTTGTTTGATCCTGGAGCGGGTGGTAAACATAAAAGACGGAGAGGGTTTTTTGCAAAAAGCACCTTTAGCATGCATAAGTGGTTTGACAAAAATATGGAAAATATAATTTATCCTTGGCTAAATGAAGTGAATAAACAAACCGAGATGGAAATTGATTTTGAAAATAAATCCATACCTTTTAAATAAAAAATTATTCGGCTTTACCAAAGATTATATTAGTAATATAGTTTTTTATTAACTTCTAAGAATGGATTCTAAGAACAGTTTCGATGAAAAAACAATCATTGATAATAACCTATCCAACCGATATATAGATTTAGATCCAAAAGGTTATTTTATTATCAAAGTAGATTTAGAAGAAAATAAAATAATTTTAGAGCACTTTCTAAATAATATTAATGATGACGGATATGCTCTTGACCCAGAAACAAATGAACCAATTAAATGCGACTCTCAAAATAAAAGAGTTAGTAATGAAGTTTTTAAAGGTATTAGTGCTAAACAACTTGGAATAATGATCACTGAAGAAAGAAATGACTTAATAACCAGATTCGACCATGCCCTATATTTAGGGCGGGAACTACAAAAAGCAGAAGAATGTTTATACAAAAGATTACCATATATCCAAGATTAAGAAATTAAACGAAAAAATCTAATCTTTTCATCTGATGTTAAATTAAATAAAAATAAAAAAATTAATGAACATCATTTTCTATTTTGCATTTATTGGTTTTGGTTTTGGAGCTGCTTTCGCATTAGATAAGCTCTTAAGAGCAGTTAAATTAATTTAAAAAACTATAAAATTTTAATAGTCTCTCCATACAAATCATATTCATCAGCAAAACAAATATTTGCTTCAACAAATTTACCAATATAATTTTTCAAATCAATTTTATCCTTAACAGATAAAATTACTGTTCCGTCAATTTCAGGGGCGAAATTATAGGTCCGACCTATTAATTCGTTATTATCTGATATTTTTTCTACCAAAATCTTCATTTTTGAACCAACATATGACTGATTTTTATCTTTGGAGATATTTTGTTGAACTGAAATAACGTTATCTTTTCTTGCCTCTGCAACCTCTAGGGAAACTTTATTTGGTAAATGAAAAGCTGCAGTTCCTTCCTCAGGAGAAAAAATAAACACTCCCACATGATCAAATTTGTGCCTATCCAAAAATTCGAGAAGATGTTCAAAATGTTCTTTTTTTTCTCCCGGGAATCCAACAATGAGACTAGTTCTTAATACAGCAGATGGAATTTCATCTCTAATTTTCTCCAAAATTGATTCATTCAAAAAAGCCTGCCAAGGTCTATTCATACTCTTCAATATATCTGGATGACTATGCTGAAGTGGTAAATCAAAGTAAGGTACTATATTCTTTGAATCTTTGAAAGCTCTAATAACTTCATCAGTTAAACCCGTTGGATAAGCATAATGTATCCTTATCCAAGGAATTGGAACTTTAGAAAGCTCATTCAAAAGTTTGGCTAATGATGGTTTTCCATAAATATCTTGACCATAATTAGTTGTTATTTGACTAATTAAAATGATTTCTTGAATACCCTGTTTTGCAAGACTTTTAGCTTCTGAAACTATAGATTCTATTGTTCTACTTCTTTGAGGACCTCTCAACTTAGGAATAATACAAAAAGCGCAATTATAGTTGCAGCCTTCAGCAATACGAAGATAAGCAACAAATTTATTTTTATCTACAAAACGAGGTATTTCCTCATCTGCAATAAATTCCGGTATTTTTGAAACTTCATTAACGATTTCCCCTTTTTCTACTCTGTCTAAAACCTTGGCTATCTTTTGATAATCTCCTGTTCCAATCAAACCTTTTATTTCAGGGATTTCTTTTATAAGCTCATCTTTAAAATGCTGAGCCATACAGCCTGCAACTATTACTTCCTTTCCTTGATTTGTATATTCTAGAATTTTTCTAATAGATTCTTCTCTAGCTGTCTCAATAAAACTGCAAGTATTTACAACAACAACATTTGCATCATTTATATTGCTATCAACTTCATAACCCTCTTTATCTAATAAGCCTTGCATATGTTCAGTATCAACAAGATTTTTCTCACAACCAACATGACTGAATGCAACCTTAGATAGTTTTTTTTCTTTTACATTGAGACTATTTTGTTTCACAACTTGAAAAATAAGAATTAAAAGATTTATACAGCATTTCGTAGATAAATCTCATGCCAAGATAATATTAGGATAGATAATGTAAATAACAAACTTTCTTTTCTATGGCCCTTAAGACTTTAAACAGAAGAAATAAAAAAGATTTGAAATGGCCAAAAATCATAATCGCAATTCTTAGCACTATAGGAATAGTTGACACAGGTTCGATTACTTTAAAAAACTGGGGATTATTTACTTCGCTTTCATGCCCAGGGATACAAAATGGTTGTGAAACAGTTTTAAATAGTCCTTGGGGTACTTTATTTGAAAATAATCAAATCAATATACCTCTCTCATTAGCTGGATTTATAACGTATTTATCAATATTATTTATCACAATAATACTTTCGCTTAATTTAATTTCACCGAAAGAAAAACTAAATAAGTTTTTATGGTGGTTAGTATTTCTAATATCTTGTGCGTCATCAACATTTAGCTTTTTATTGATAAATATAATGTTTTTTAAGATTCAAGCATATTGCTTTTTTTGTATACTTTCAGCAATTTTATCGTTTTCTATCTTTATAATTTCTATGATTGGAGCAAAGTTCGAAAGTAGAGAACCAATGATTTTTAGAGGTTTCATTGTAGCCATTAGTGTCCTTCTTGGGGGCCTAATTTGGTCAACAAACGTTGACCCCTCTAATGCTATTGATGTTGCAAGCCCCACTGAAAATGTATCGCCAAAAATTACCACTTCAAGCTCTCCCCAAAAGGTAAAGTTTGCAAAATTTTTAAGTGAAAACAATATTGTTATGTATAGTGCATACTGGTGTCCACATTGCCATGATCAGAAACAATTATTTGGTAAAGAAGCAGTTAAAGAATTAAAAGTGATTGAATGTGCTAAAGATGGTAAAGATAATGAGTATGAGCTATGCCAAACGAAAGGAATCAGTGGATTTCCTTCCTGGGAAATAAATGGAGAAATTATTAGTGGTACGCGTGACTTAAATGAATTAGCAACAAAAACCGACTATAAGGGAGATCTTAATTTTTAATAAATCTTTTTTTAATTTTTTGATCTAACTGTTGTCTAGTATGGCATTCCCAATTTTTATCTTTATCAGGGAAATCATCTCTATAATGCCCTCCTCTACTTTCTTCTCTAAATAGACAAGCCTTTAATAAAGTTAAGGTGGTTATTTGTCTATTCTTTAAATCAAGTAAAAGATTTAATGCTCTTCTATTGCGTTCACTAAGTTTTATTTTTTGATCAAAATTTATTTTTTCAAGACTATTTAGTAAATCATTTTTATTTAATTTATCTATGTCATTTTGAATATAATTTAAAAATTTACTCATATTTACCTTATTTCTAGATACACCTAAATTTAACCAACATAGTTTTCTTAGTTCATCAATTTTTTCAGCAATTATAGAAATTTGATCTTCTTTAGGATCTTCAATATCAAACTCTTGAAATGATCGATCAAATTTTTCAAATTTAGAAAGGTCATTCAAAACAATTGAAGACATTTTTCTTGCGAAAACAAGACACTCCATCAGTGAATTACTTGCCAATCTATTAGCACCATGCACACCTGTAGAAGCAACTTCTCCAACGGCATATAGTCCTTTTCTTGTTGAACATGCATTTAGATCAGTTTTAACACCTCCCATCCAATAATGAGCTGCAGGTGCTACAGGAATAACCTCATTTAAAGGGTTAACTCCATAATCCTGACATCGACTTAAGATCGTGGGGAAGCGCTCTACAATTTTTTCTGGGTCAATATAACGAAGATCTAAGCCAACATGGTCTACATTATTATCATGCATATTTTTCATAATTGCTCTACTTACTTGATCTCTAGTAGCTAGATCACGATTTTCAAGATTTTTAACTGGACTTTCACCATTTTTATCAACTAAAATTGCTCCCTCCCCTCTAAGTGCCTCAGATATTAAAAAGCAAGGTGCACCATAAAACTTTAAAGCTGTTGGATGAAATTGCACGAACTCTAAATCTTCGATAGCAGCTCCTGCTTTCCATGCAAGAGCAATCCCTTCACCAGAGGATTGAGCAGGATTTGTTGTATTTGTAAATAAGTGCCCACCCCCACCTGTAGCCAAAACAACAGCTCTAGATTTAATCCAATATAAATTTGCTCCATCAAGAACCTGAACTCCTCTACATTCCTTATTTTCAATGAGAAGTTCAGTTACTCTTACGCCCCTGCAGTGAAGAATATTTTTTTGAGTCTCAATATGATCTTCTAGAACTTCAACTAATGCTCGTCCAGTACGATCCTTAACATGTAAGACTCTTCTTCGTGAATGTGCTGCTTCCAAGGTAGTAGCTAGTTGATCAGAACTTTGATCAAAAATCATCCCTAAATTCTGTAACCTATTGACACAACCTGGAGCTTCTTTAACTAGCATTTCTACAGCTTGAAAATCACATAGTCCATCTCCTGCTTTTAAAGTATCCTCAGCATGAAGATCAAATGAATCATCTTGTCTAACAACAGATGCAATTCCACCTTGAGCCCATCTACTGGAAGATACCTTACTAGTATTTCTATTTAAAAGAAGCACTTTTAAATTTGAGGGTAATTCAAGACAAGTCATAAGGCCAGCAGCTCCAGCACCTATAACAATTACATCCCAATTATTTATTGGTATCGGTTCTTGCGAAAATGGAGCCCTTAACATTAAACCAATCCACTAAAAGTTGGTTGCAGAATTGCTAAAACAATAAAAATACCATCAACAATTAATGTCGTTTGAATTACGTAACCAGAAACCAAGAGTGCTTTACCACTAGTAGTATTAATTGTGCCAGAATCTAAAATTTCTTTTGAAATAAACCAAAGTATAAGAGCAACAAAAACGATAATAGATAAAGATTTTATTTGAATAAGACTCTCTGAAGCTTTTTGAAGAATAATTGGTGCATTTTCAGAATCTGCTGTAATTACCTGCCTCCATTGATCCATGATTCCGATTAAAAATATCGTTATGTCGGTTACTGCCGTTCCAAATAAAGAAGAGATATAAAAACTTGAACCTATTTTCCAATTAGTACCTAATCCAATTAAAGCTAATGGTAGAACTACAGCTTCAACAGGTATGTGTAGGATAGGAAATGGGCTTAACCATCCCCAGAACAAACATCCACCAAGCCAACTACCTGATATACCAAGTAATAATGAACTGACAATAAACCACTTATTTGATCTTTTCTGATTCAAAACAATTGCCACTAAGACAATAACAAAAGTAAAACAAAGTGCACTTATTGGTTCTAATCTAACCCAAGGGGCTTGAACAAAAATAGGTAAAATTACAAAAAAAGAAGACCACAATCTTAAAGATATAGGATTTGATAAAAAACTATTTTCGTATGAATCGACTGTCTGATGGGATTCATAGTTGAATTTATCTTTTACTTCTAAATTTTTTGTAATTAATTCTTTCAATGAAAAAGGTTATTTTAATTAATCTAAATCGTGTTTAAGAAAACTGCGAATGCCATATTTTAATAAATAAAAGGCCCATATTTTCACACCTTTATTTAGTTTTTTAAAAGTATTTAATACACTTTAAGTCATATATAAGTTTAGAATAAATATAAAGACGAGTATTTGGGCTTAAATTGTGTGGCAAGAAATTAACTATAGAGAAGATCCCAATGATCATTTAGTTCCTAATGTTACTTATAAAATAAATCCTGCAGAGATTGAAAGTATTGAAGCTAATTCCATAGCTCAAGAAATAGGATTTGAATCAGGTGATTCAATTATTAGTATTAATGGCAAAAAACCAAGAGATTTAATTGATTATCAGATTCTCATTAGTGAAGAAATTCTAGACATATCAGTTTTAGATAAAAATCATGAAATTCACAATATAAGTATTGAAAAAGATCAAGATGTTAATTTAGGAATTAATTTTAAAGATGCATTATTTGATTCAATCAAGCAATGCAATAATAAATGTCCATTTTGTTTTATAGATCAACAGCCAAGTGGTAAAAGAAAAACCCTTTATATAAAAGATGATGATTATAGATTAAGTTTTCTTTATGGCTCTTATCTAACTCTTACGAATTTAAAAAAAGACGACTGGGAAAGAATTGCCATGCAAAAACTATCCCCACTTTTTATTTCAGTTCATGCTACTGATCCCAATACAAGAGAAAAATTATTAAAAAATAAAAAAGCAGGAGTGATCCTTGATCAACTTTCTTGGTTTGAAAAAAACTCTATTCAAATACATGCTCAAATTGTTGTTTGTCCAGATATAAATGATGGGGATATTCTTGAGAAATCAATTTTAGAACTTGCTAATTTCTACAAAAAAACTTCTCAGACAGTACTTTCAGTTGCAATAGTTCCCGTGGGGCTTACAAAATTTAGACCTGAGAATGATGGATTGAAATCAATAAGTCCAGAATGCGCAATAAAAACGATTAAACAAGTAGAGAGAATTCAAGCCTCTCTACAAATTACTCTTGGAACTCGTTTTTGTTGGCTAGCAGACGAATGGTATTTAATAGCTGGTATAAATTTACCTAGTTATAAAACCTACGAAAATATGCCACAAGAATCTAATGGAGTAGGATCAATTAGAAACTTTTTAAAAATATTAAATGAGAAGTCTAACAACCTCCCAAAAAAAATAAAACAGCCAAAAGAAGTCAGTTGGATTGTTGGTAAATTAGTTCATGAAGCCCTAATTCCTACAGTTAAGAAATTAAATTTAATTGATGGTTTAAAAATCAACTTATATGGTTTACCAAGTGTGTATTGGGGACAAGATCAAGTTGTCACAGGTCTTCTTACTGGAGAAGATCTAATTTACGGTCTGAAAAATAAGAATTTAGGAGAAGCTGTTTACATACCATCTATTATGTTAAAACTTAATACTGATTTATTTTTAGATGATAAAAATATTAAAGAAGTTGAGGATCAATTAAATACAAAAATTCACGTTCTTGATGATTCAAATGATATTATTAATACTTTGATTGATTAATCTAATAGCCTCGATACTATAAAACATGCTTAGAAGAGTAATAAATCCATTCTTATTCTTGCCTCTTACTCTAAGTATCAACTCTTTTAATGTACTATCGAGCGAAACAAAAAATTCTATTGATAATGTTTTAGAAGAAAAATCAAACATTACTTTTGTTGATTATCAAGAAATAGAGAAAATTGTCTTAAATAATCAAGAATTAAAATCATTAAAAAACTTATTAACCTCTGCAGGCTTTAACCTTTCCAGTCAAGTTGCTCAAAGATACCCAACCTTAGATTTTCAAGCAAATGGTTTACCAAAATATGTTGCAGGAAAAAATTACAGCAGCAATTCACAGACACTAAAAACATCGCAATTTTCGGCTAATCCATCTCTAAATATTAGATGGGATTTAATAGACCCACTTAGAGGATCGGAAATTAAAATTGCCAAAGAAAATTACAAAATAGCAAAAAATAATTACGAGATTAAGAAAAAAGATTTAATTCAAGAAGCAAGAATGAGGTATCACAAATACCAAAAGTCATATCAAGATATCAAAAATAAAAAATTTACACTTGATTTATCAATTACAAGTTTAGATAATGCTAAAACAAAATTAGAATCTGGAATTGGTACAAAATTTGAAGTTCTTGAAGCAGAAGCGCAATTATCTAGAGATCAACAAGCTGTAAACGAAAAGAAAATAGAACATGAAATTAATACAATTTCCCTCAAAGAAATACTTAATATTAAGGAGGATTTTGAAATTCATCAAGAGCAAAAACTTGTAGGGTTTTGGAATCATAGATTGAATAAAAATATTAATGAAGGTTTGGATAAAAATCTTTCCTTAAAAAACCTTATTCTTCAAAAATCAATCAAAAAGAGCCAAGCAAATAGTTTTGTAGCTCAAAATAAGCCAAATATCTATATTAGTAATTCATTATCTAGTACATTTTCAAAGGGTGACTCTTTAACAACTAATATCGATTCAAAAAAATCTGGATCTAATTATACAAATACTATAAGTCTAAATTTTGCATGGAGGATTTTTGATGGCGGACAGAATAAAAACTCTTACAATTCAAAAATAGCAGATGCAGAAGCTGAAAAATATGCTTATGAGAATCTAAAAAATGTTTTAACCACAAGTATTACTAAAGCCTACTTGAATCTTAAATTAAATGAAGAGAAAATAATTTCTTCTCTTAAAGAAATTAAATCTAGCAAAGAGTCTGTAAGGCTTTCCAGACTGAGATATAATGTTGGAATATCAACTCTCAAAGATGTTCTTATTAGGCAAAGTGAATTAAGTAATGCGACATCAAAAAATATTAATGCAATATATAACTATAATTTGAATCTAGATGAATTAAAAAGATTAACTTTTCTTGATATAAGCGAGAGTTGTTTGGGCTTCAATAATACTAAACTTAAAAATACAGAGTCTATTTGCAATATACAAAGATGAATCCACCAAATTTAACTGATAAGCAACTAAGTGAATTAGATTCTTTATTTGAATTAGTTAGTCAACGTCAAAAAAAAGATTTTGGAAATATTAGCGCCAGCAATAAAGCAGATGGATCACTATTAACAAGTTGTGATTTATGGAGTGACAAAACAATCGTAGATGGCTTAGCTTCAATAGCGCCAGGTGAGGGAGTCCTTAGTGAAGAAGGGCAAAAGTTTATTCCAAACTCAAAAGCTTATTGGGTTGTAGATCCACTTGATGGGACAACAAATTTTGCTGCAGGGATTCCTTACTGGTCTATATCAGTGGCAAGGTTTGTTGATGGGAAACCACAATCTTCTTTTTTAATAATTCCCACATTGAAAAAAAAATTTGTATCTATTAAAGGTAAAGGGGTTTGGTTAAATAACCAGAAAATAGATCCCAGCCAAAATAATCGTCAAAGTGAATGCATATCTTTGTGCAGTCGATCTATAAAAATTCTACAAAAAAAGCCAAACTCAGTATTTCCTGGCAAAATTAGACTCTTAGGTGTATCGAGTTTAAATCTAACGAGCGTAGCGATGGGACAAACTTTCGGAGCGATAGAATCAACTCCCAAGATATGGGATATAGCAGCAGCATGGCTATTATTAGAAGAACTCAATTGTTCTATAGAGTGGTTAGAAACGAATCCTTTAAAGCTAGTTAAAGGACAAAACTTAAGCGATGTTAATTTTCCATTAATTGCTTGTAGAACGATAGAAAAATTTGAAATCTTAAAGCCTTGGGGTAATTTACTAGTGAAAAAATAGTTGCATTATTAATAAATAATTGCTTGAAAAATTTCTTTATTAGATACAATAAAAAAAATATATAAGATAAATATTTGAAGAAAATAAATATGCAGCGCAGCTCAACATGGGTACTGAAAAGTTTATGGGGAGCTTGTGAAAGATGGAGCAAATCTGATTGTATTGATTTAAGTGCTGCATTTGCTTACTACACATTACAATCATTTTTTCCTATTCTTCTAATTTCTCTTTCAATAGCATCATGGTTTCTTGGCAAACAAGATGGATTAGATCAACAAATTATCTCTATTGCCGCTCAGCTTTTACCTCCTTCAGTAGTTGAATTAGTAGAAACAACATTATTTAATTTGATTGATCAAGGTTTTGGAGCAGGTATTCTAGGGGCTATGTTTTTACTATTTACAGCAGGCAATGCATATCTATCCCTTCAAAGGGGCTCAGATAGACTATGGGAAGACGAAATTCCTTCTAAAAAAGTAAATGCTGCTTGGAGAGAACAAGCTTCGAGATTTCTCCGAAATAGAATTGAAGCTTTCTTAATAGTATTCTTTATAGGTTTTTTAATGGTATTAGATCAGATTAGTGCAAATCTTAGGATGATTCCAACTAATGTTTTGGAAAATATTGCAAAATCTAATAATTTAATTTCTAATTTATTTCTAAAGTTACCACTATTACAGGTTGGTCAATTTGCAATACCACTTATTGGATTTACTCTAATGGCTCTTTTATTACAGGCCCTCTTACCAAGTAGAAAAGTTCCTTTAAGACCTCTCATGCCGGGATCTCTCCTTATTGGAATTGGCTTAACTACATTGAACCTAGCAGTAAGTAAAAGTATTCTTTCACTTGGGGTAAGATTTCAGGCCTATGGTTTTATTGGAGGTTTTCTTGTACTTACTTTGTGGGTATGGCTACTAGGAGTGATTTTATATTTTGGACAATGTTGGAGCGTTGTTATTGCTAGTATGTCCTTAGTAAACAAAAAAATAAGTAAGAGATAAAAAAACTACCATGAATTATTTGCTTCAAATTAATAAAAATTTTCTTACCTATTCATTAATCACTTTTATAGTTATTTCTATTTTTGGAGTTAACTTTTTTATAAGTTTTTTGGGAAACATCGTACTCATTATCTTCCTAATTCCTGTATTATTATTACTTTTAGTGTTTATAGGTTTTAACTCTTTCAAGTCAAAAATAATTACATGTAGTAATTGCGGTGCAATATCTTTAAATAAGAGTAAAACCTGCATGGCTTGTGGTGCAAATTTACATGATATTAGTGATATGGATCAATTAGATAAAAAACCGAGCGAAAGTATCATTGATGTGAATGCAGAAGAAATAAAATAAAATCTAACCTATTCCAATTTGTCTAAGGATACTCTGTCCAGTGATTAACTCAGTACCAAGACCAATTAAAATACCCATCATCGCCATTCGACCATTCCAAGTTTCTGCAAAATTTACAAAGCCAAATCTTGGTTGATTTACATCATTCATAATAAACTTGTTTATCTATTTGGCTATTTTAACGTTTAGAGGAAGACTTTATGATAATTAATATATTAATTATTTAATATGTCTAATACCATCAACAGGTCGATACTCATCTCCAGTTAATTCCTCATATACAATAGCTGGCAATCCTGTATCAAACATTGTTTGTAATGCTTCCTTTAGCATGGGATTCCATCCTCCAGTACTTACTTTCCCATGTCTTACAGTCCAATCCCAAGTTCCTTTAAGATCTCTAGGTAATCTACCTTCTCTATCTCTTCGAGCTACTAAGTCTAGAGATTCAACTAAACCAACAATAATTGGATTTTTACCATAAGAAGGAGTAAGACTTAGTTCAAGCCTAACAGGATCTTCTTTAACCATTTTTAATCTAAACCTTGGAGGCAGCTTGAGAGATCTTATGACTGCTGAGACAATTTTTGTTCTTAATTCCAATTTTTTTACCTTAAATTTTACTAATCAGTAGTTGAACCCTTTTCTTCTAGGGTAGTGTCGTTATCATTCGAAAATCTAACTGTCAATAATTCTTCTTCTGTTATATTTCCTGATTTATCTAAAAGTTCTGGGTGGATTGTATATTTTTTCTGTTGAAAATTAGAATTATTGAAATGTTTTTTTTCTTTACTAGGTATATTCCAACCATTAGACATTACTTTAAAAGCTTTCCATACCAAATAGGTTAAAGCTGCAGAATATATTATAGGAAAAAGGATAGTCATCAAATTTATAGATTAGTTTATTATATGATTAATATCATAGCCCGAAAAAAAGTAAATTTGCTAATTTAAGTAAAAAAAATTTTATTCTTAGCTGAATTTATTTTTTAATAGTTATATTTAATCTGAGCATATTATTTTTAAGTAAATTTATTCGAAAACATAAGAAAATCAAAATTGGAAAGCTACAATCAAAAGCATCTATTACTCTTTTCAGCAATTGCACTGGGTTTTATATGCCCTTCAAATGTAATATCCCAACCATTCATTAAACCAAAATTTAATGAAGTTAATCTTTATTCAAACAAATCTTTCATAACTAAAGCTGTCGAAAGAACAGGACCTTCTGTGGTAACTATTGAAACTCAAAGATATGTAAAAAAAAGAAGAATTCCAAGAAATTCTCAACTATTTCTAGACCCATATTTTGAAAGATTTTTTGGATTGGATTTACCTAACGATAATCAGCCAAGGATAGAGCAAAATCAAGGAAGTGGATTTATATTCGCAGACGGACTTGTAATGACTAATTCTCATGTTGTAAATGGATCAGATAAGGTAATTGTAGGTTTAACTAACGGCAAAAAACTAAAAGCAAAACTTATAGGGCAAGACTTTTTTACTGATTTAGCTGTGCTTCAGATTTCAGGAGAAGGACCTTGGCCAAAAGCAAAATTGGGCGATTCAGCAAAGATTAAAGTTGGGGATTGGGCAATCGCAGTTGGAAATCCATTCGGACTTGAAAACACTGTTACGCTGGGTATTATTAGTAATCTAAATAGAAACGTTACTCAACTAGGTATATATGATAAAAAACTTGAGCTGATTCAAACAGACGCTGCTATTAATCCTGGAAATTCTGGAGGTCCACTATTGAATAGTAATGGAGAAGTAATTGGTATTAATACCTTGATTAGATCTGGTCCAGGAGCAGGTTTAAGTTTCGCAATTCCGATTAATAAAGCCAAGGAAATTTCCTTTCAACTAATAAATAATGGAAAAGTAATACATCCTATGATTGGAATCAGCCTAATAGATGAAAGTAATTTTGAAAAAAATAAGAATTCCGTAAAAGTTGGGTATGTAGTGCCGAATAGTCCCGCTGAAAAGAGTGGAATTATGGTAAACGACATAATCCTAAAAGTTGGTAATAAAGATATTGAAACAGCTTCAGATGTTATAAGCCAAATAAGTAAAAATGGTATTAATAAACAAATAAATGTATTTTTGAAGCGCAAAAATAAACTTATAAGTTTAAAAGTAATTCCAACTGATATAACTAATCTAGATAAACAGTAAGATTTTCAAACGTTATTCTTCTTAAGTATTTCGACACATCTAGAAATACAATTCCCATCTCTAATATCACAAGTTGAAATACATTCAAAATAACTTTCAATAGGATCAGAAAGTTGAAACGTTTTTTTTTGAAAATCATTATTTTTCATATCAATTATCCAAAATAATTTTTGTATTTTCAGATTAAGCAACGAAGATAAACTATGTAAAGATAAATGAGTGATCTTGCCTACCTATATGTAAACTTTATTAAAAGTAATAAAAATTTTTTCAAGAAATAACTATTTATTAATAACTAATCTTTTTATACTTTTTATTTTTTCTCTAAAAAATATTCGTAATTCCCATCATATGAATATAACTTTGAATCTTTAATTTCAACAATTCTATTTGCAACTTTTGAAATAAAATATCTATCATGAGAAATGATTAATAGGGAGCCTTTATAATTATTAATTGCTAATTCTAAGTTTTCTTTAGATTGCAGATCCAAGTGATTAGTTGGCTCATCCAATAACAAAAAATTACTTGGATTCATAATCATCAAAGCCAATGCTAATCTTGCTTTTTCTCCTCCGCTAAGTTGTTTAACATATTTAAAAACAGTTTCATTTTGAAAACCAAAACCTCCTAAAAATGTTCTTACTTTTTTTTGTGACCATTCTGGTGATTTACTAAATATTAAATCAATAACCCTTTTATCGGGTAAAAGCGCTTCAGCCTGGTTCTGTTCATAATAACTTGTAATTATGTTATGTTTACCAAGATTAATTTCTCCAATTTCAGGAGATATTTTTTTCATAATAATTTTTAGCAATGTAGATTTACCACAGCCATTAGGTCCTAATATTGCAATTTTCTCACCTGAAGAAATCTTTAAATTCGCATCTAAAAAAATAATCTTATCATCGTAACTATGAGATAAATTTTTGATATTTAGGACAGATTTTCCTGAGCGAGGACATTCTGGGAAATTGAAGACAGGACTTTTTGATTTTGCTCTCGGAGCCTGAATTTTAGAAATCTTTTTTAGTTGTTTTTCTCTACTTTTGGCTTGAGAACTTCTAGTTGCACTAGCTCTAAATCTATCAATATACTTCTTCTGGATTTCAATTTCTTTTTGTTGTAATTGATATGCTTTATTTTGTGAGTCTTCCTTTAAGGCTTTCTGTTCCACAAAAAAAGAATAGTTTCCATTATATATTTCAGATATTCCACTTTCTATAAAAATTATTTTTTTACATAATTTGTCTAAAAAATATCTGTCATGACTAATTATAATGATTGAAATCTTAAGCGACGATAGATACTCTTCCAGCCAGAAAATAGTATCTAAATCTAAATGATTAGTTGGTTCATCAAGTAAGAGTAAATCAGGTTTTTGCAAAATTATTTTTCCAAGTGCTACTTTCATTTGCCAACCACCTGAAAAATTTCCAACCAGTTTATTAGCATCTTCAAGAGAAAAGCCTAGTTTTGGTAATATTTTTTCTACATCAGATTGCATTTGATAGCCACCTAAAGCTTCAAATTTTGCTTGATAATTTGCAAGTTGATTTACTAATCCCTCAAGTTCTTTGGAATGTTTTATTATGTCCAATGATTTCATTTTATTCTCAATTTCTAGGAGTTTAAAGGCAACAATTTGTATATCTTTGAAAGAACTTTCTAATTCCTCTCTCACTGAACAATTCAAGTCACAATCAAACTCTTGTTTTAAATGAGCAATTTTAGGATTTCCCTCCTTGATTATCGTTCCACTTGTTTGATCTTCCTCTCCAATTAAAATCTTAAATTGGGTTGATTTTCCTGCACCATTTGAACCAACTAAACCAACTTTTTCTCCTTTCTTAATCTCCCAGTTAATATCTTTTAAAACAACATCTGTAGAATAAATTTTGCTTACACCATCAAATCTAATCACTGTTTTAAAATAGAATTTACAAAATCTAAGGCTTATTTACTAAAAAATATTTTGTGGAATAAAATTGGTTTATGAAAAGAATAGAACAAATCGTAGTAATTTTCATAGCTGCAGCTCTTGCGATTCCAAGTTATTGGTTTTTTTGGACTTTAGCTGGTGGAGGTGGCTACAACAAAAGGATAAAACCTATGACGAATCAGAACAATAATTATTCTAAACCTTCTCCTAAAGACCTCCCCGAGCCTTAACTAACCACATTTTAGTTGCCTCATCATCAATGGTACTCAAATATTCAATAACCTCTTCTTTAGTCACAGCAATATTTAAATCTCTTCCAATATCGCATATTTTATCTAGAGCTTTTTTGGGATTAGTCAGAGCTACCATAAACAAACTTTGTTTCTTTTTTGAGTCGTTTGCTATTAACTTGTAGAGCTTTTCAGCATTACTGGACATGTTTAGTAAAATCTATTTATTAATAGATTATTACTTCAAGCTACATTTTGTTCATTATATTTATTAATAGATAAATCAATGTCACTATCTTTTATTTCTTTTGCTGATGCATCTGCCATACTTCTGGCGTCTAGACATAAAACCTTTCTTAATTTAGCAAAGTTAGCTGCATGAGATTTTCTACCATCTTTTTGAGCATAATATTCAGACTGTTGAAGAATGTGATGAAGATGAGTTAACAAATATGGACTAATAACTGCTGACACCAAAACATCACTATTTTCATTCTCGTAAGAATCAGAATTTACTAATCTTTTTTTCTTTTTATCAATTATCGACCTTTTAGATGAATCAATTTTTCTTGAATTTTTCATGGGACAATAAAAACAATTAATTGATACGGATATATATTTCCTTATTAATAATATACACAAAGATAGTATCCTTGACTAACTGTGTATACTAATAAGTAACAGTTATACACTTTGACTCATGGCTACCCGTCAAAATTCAACAAATGGGAAGCCTAAATCCCCCAGAATCCAAGTAGTCCTTCCAGAATTAATATGTGAGCAACTTACGATCTTAGCTGGTAATGAATCTAGGACAGTTAGTAACATGGCAAAAGTGTTAATACAAGAAGGTATAAAAAAATACTTCGAGAATAATGGTAAAGCACTTATTTCAGAAAAGAATTTCGATACAAATAAATTCAGAGGCGAACTTGAAAAACAAAGCGTCAAAAGATTAAAACAACCTCCACAAAGGATTAGATACTACAAAAAAACTAATTAAATATAATTAACTCTGGGGCAATTTCTGTAAATCTGCAGTTTTTCCCATAACCACCAAAATATTTCCTCTTTCCAAAATATATTTTGCAGGAGGATTAACTGTTAACTTTTCGGCAGGTCCTGCTGCAAGAACATTTACTAAATAATTTTTCCTCAAATTTAAATCTCTCAAAGATCTTCCAATAAATTCCTCTGGAACAGTTATTTCATCTATGCCAGTTTGATTATCTAATTCTAATCTTTCAATTAGATTTGGTCTAACCAGCTCTAAACCTAATCTTTCTCCTTGCATTCTCGAAGGAAAGACAACTTTATCTGCGCCTACCCTTTTTAACATTTTTTCGTGCAGGTCACTCGTAGCTCTCGCTATTACTCTTTTAACTTTGCTACCTTCGCTATCTTTAGCAATAAGTGTAGTTGTTATACTTGCTTCAATTGGTTCACTTATCCCAACTACGACAGTATTCATTTCAAGTATTCCAGATTCCTTCATAGACTCTTCGTCAGTACAATCTACAACCCTAGCTTCTATCGAAGGTTCTAGTTGTCTCAAATCATCAATAGCTTTTTCTGAATAATCTGCAGCTAAAACATCTGCGCCATTACTTATAAGCTCTCTACAAACAGCGGTTCCAAATCTTCCAACGCCAACAACTGCAAAAGTGAGGGCTTCTTTTTCTCTCTTTTGAGACCACTGCCACCAATCAGCCATAATAAAATTCAGTCAATCTTAGACATAAAGATCAGCTCTAGGATAGCCAATCCTTTTTTGTCTATCTATTCTACTCTTATAAAGAGCCTGCCAAAGTGCACTTAATAGTAAAAGGATACCAAGTCTGCCCACAAACATTCCCACAATGAGTATGAATTGGCCAAAATGATTTAATTTTGTAGTTAAACCAATATCAAATCCAACTGTTGCAAATGCAGATATGCAAGTAAACAGAATTTCTAGGAATGTGAAAGATTCTTTTTTAACAAACGTATTAGTTGTGCTTAACAGCATTGCCATTAAAAGAACGAACAACAAAGATCCTACAGTTATTCCAACTGCCTTTAGAATAACTTTATCTGAAATTAATCTATTGCTAATAATCACATCTTTCTGACCTCTCAAAGTTGATCTAGTTGCAGCCATTAAAGCAATAAATGTAGTTGTTTTTATTCCTCCCCCAGTACCCCCAGTACTTGCACCAATAAACATAAGTGTCATCAATAACAAAAGACCAGTATCTGAGATGGAATCCAATGATATAGGGTAATTTGTAAAGCCTGCAGTTCTCGCACTCACTGTTTCAAATATTGATGATAATAACCTTTCAAATAAATTCAAATCATCGAAAAATTGACTATTTAGCAATGATTCAGTAATAAAGAATCCTAATGCTCCGAATAGGATAAGAGATAAACTTGTCCTAATAACTAATCTAGAATGAAGACTCAATTTTTTATATGAAAGATTTTTTTTATTACTCCAAATATCATCAATAACCCTCCATCCCAGTCCACCCATGACAATGAGAAAAACAAACACACTATTAACCAAAAAATTTGTTCTATAGTCTTGGAGACTATCTGACCATAAAGAAAAACCAGCATTGTTATATGCAGAAATGCTGTGAAAAATTGAGGACCAAAGTCTTTCCCAATTATTTTGTATATCTACAAATCCAAAAGAATATAAAATAATTGCTCCAAAAGATATGATACAAGTTGCAGTAATAGCAATGCTTTGAAAAGTTCGACCAATTCCCCCAACTCCAAATTCATCAAGAGTCTTTCCTTTGTCTAATCTAGTTTTGAGCTTTGTTCCTTTGACTACGAATCCTTGTAAAAATGTCGTAATAGCCATTAATCCTAGACCACCTGATAAAAGCATAAAAGCCAAAAAAACTTGGCCTAAGAAATTTAAATCAACACCAATGTCTATTATGGTGAGGCCAGTTACTGTTATAGCAGAAGTAGATGTAAAAAATGCTTCCCACAAACCAACCTTTGAAGATGAGCATAAAGGAGAACTCAAAATTAAAGTTCCAAAGAAAATAATAAACAAACCTGTAATAATAGTAAATTGAGGAACAGATAGTTTTCTGTAAGCATCTTTTAACTTGTAAACTTGACTTCTGAATTTCACTTTATTTATCTGAAATTTAAAATTATCAATGCTGGCACTATAAGGGACATTATAAGTGTTAATCCAGCTCCGTATTTTGCGATATCAAAAAATCTATATCTTCCAGGACCATAAACCATTAAATTTGTTTGATATCCCATTGGAGTCAAGAAAGATTGACTTGCTCCAAATAAAACAAGCATTATTAAAGCACTGGGAGAAATGCCTAAAACACTTGAAAATTCAATAGCAACGGGCAAAATCAAAGCAACCGAAGCAGCATTACTGATGAATTGAGTAAGGATAACGGTCGATACAAAAATTACGACAAGTGAAAAATACAAAGGCAACCCATCAAGAGCAAAATTAAGATTGAATGCAATTAAATCTGCTAATCCTGTTACCTGCATAGCAACACTAAAACAGGATAAGGATCCCAGCAATAAAATAACATCTAACCTAATAGATTTTTGTATCTCTGCAGGTCTTAAACATCCAAAAGCAACCATTGCAATAACTGCTAAAAGAACTGAACCTACTAGTGGAATATTAGTAACAGAAGGTAAAACAACCATCCCTATTGCAATTGCAATCGATATTGGTTTTTTTATCAAGACGGGTAAATCATCTTCGAATTGATCTAAAACAAGCAAATCATTACTTGCTTGCAAACCTCTTATTGAATCTAACGGCGCTTGCAATAATAAAACATCTCCAGCCCGTAAAACAGCTTGGCCTAATCTCTCCTGAACAGTTTGTTGACCTCTTCTTAGTGCTAAAACTGTTGCATTATGACGCTGCCTAAATCTTAATTCTCTCAAACTTGCCCCAGCCAGAGTTGAGCCAGCTGGTAAAAGAGCTTCAAAAGTTTTAGTACCTTCGTCATCTGAGAAAATATTAACTCCGTCAAAAGATGTTTTATTTTCTCCCAACAAAATGGTATGTTCCTGCTGCAGCCTAAATAAGTCAGCCCTTGTAACGCGAATTATCAATCTATCACTAGGTTCAATCTTTATATCAGCCAATGGTGGAAGAATAACTTTTCCATTTCGTTGCAATTCGAGAACATCAACATCAAAACGTCTTTGCAATCTACTATTTCTGACAGATTGTCCAACTAATTCTGAAGTAGAGGGAATAGTAACTTCAGTAAAGTAGATATTCATATCCCCATTTTTAATAAACTCCTTATCTCTCCCTCTATCTGGCAAAAGTACGTCAGAAACTAGGATCATATAGGTTGTACCTATAAGCCACACAGGAATTCCAATTGAAGTCAGACTAAATAATTCCAAAGCGCCATAGCCTAATTGTTGACTAATATCGCTTACAAGAAGATTTACTGAGCTACCTAATAATGTCAGAGTTCCACCTAGCAAAGTCGCAAAAGAAAGAGGTAATAAAACTTTTGATGGCGATATATTTCTCCGCTCGCACCAACCTTCAATTAAAGGTAACAAAGATGCTACTACTGGAGTATTGGGGACAATTCCAGATATTGGAGCAATCAAAAAAGCGATTAAAGAAATTAATTTCCTTGGCGTTCTAATACTTTCAGAAGAAATCAATTCTCTTACTCTATCTAAAGCACCACTTTTGAATAATGCAGAGGAAACTGCAAATAAACCCATAAGGGTTATTAAGGAAGGGCTACCAAATCCAGCTAAAGCTTTTTCAGGAGAAAGAACCCCTGTAGCTATAAATATTCCAACACATAACAAACCAGTCAATTCTGGCGCAATTGTATTTTTGATAAACAAAATTATTGACATTATTAAAACAACTACCGTTATTAACGCATCAAAATTATTACTAACTACTGAAATTAGATTCATATGAAACTTATTTAACTCAATATACCCAAAAACAATATTTCAAAAAAGTTTAATTAGAATTATCTTTTTAAAAAAACTTTTTAAAAATAGATTTTTTTTGGAATATCCATGAAGATGCAGATTTTAAACTTTCAGTAATATCAGGCAACTTAGAAGCATATATAAGTCTTCGTGCTTCAAAAGCTAATTTTCCAAATAAAGTAACCCCAAGCCCAGAAATTGAAGCTTCGCCTATTCCTAAGCTAATCATTTCACCATTATCTTGAAATTCAAAGGGTAACGGATCTTTGCCTTGAATTAAAAGTTCTAAATTATTAGCAAGATGATTTCCTTCCTGCATAGCGACCTGAGCAGTTATGGGTAAATCCTCCTTGCCTTCAATAACTGAAATATCACCAATAGCAAAACAGTTCTTATGGTTTTCTATTTGCAAATTATTGTTAACTAAAATTCGTCCAAATTTTTTTGTTATTTGATCAGTTTCTAAGTAAGACAAATTAGGTTTAACACCTGCAGTCCAAATAACAATATCTTTATCCAATGAAGTTATTCCAAACTCACTAGAAATACTAATCTTAGTTTCAGAGACTTCTTTAACTGTGGAATTCAAAAGAACGTTTATTTTTCTTTTTTCTAATGCCTTTTCTGCTTGTTCTCTATTAAAAATTTTGTTTTTATTGAGGATTTCGTTTGATTTTTCTATAACATTAATTTCAAATTGGTCTTTAAATATATCTTTAATTTTGCATGCCAACTCGATGCCGGAGGGACCACCTCCAACTATGAATAACTTTTGATGAAACGCAGTATCTTTTGATTTTTTTAAAAAAGAATTTAATTTATTTAGATCATGAATATCATTAAAAAAATAACAATTTTCATCTACACCTTTTATAAAAAAACTATTTGGAATAGACCCTGTACAGATAACAAGATACTGATAACTTAATTTTAAACCGTCACTAAATTCAAGAATATTTTCTTTGAAGGAAATCTTGGTTAAACAATTTCTTAAAAAAGTTATACCCGCATCAGAAAAGATATTTGCAAATTTTGGGGTAGCTTCCCAACTTCTTATTTCTTTACTTAAAACTTCGTACATTAAAGGTTTAAATATAAATTTAGTTTCATAATCAACCACAAGAATTGGTAAAGAAGGATTAAGTTTCTTTAAATTCAAAGCAAATGTCATACCTGCAAAACCTGCTCCAACTATTACTATTGGTTTTTGTATTGATTTCATTAGAGAAATATTGTTATGCGTAAATGTATTATTAAACTATACGAATAATTTTTAAATTGAGCGAAATAAAATCAAACTCATAACCAACCTGAAGAATGATTGAAAAAATTCACAAAGATATTCAAACTAACTTGAAGAAATATAATCAAGAGCTAATAGATATGAAGCCTCTAGAAATACTTACATGGGGTTATGAAAAGTTTGATAATCAATTTGCTATTACAACAAGTTTTGGTATACAGTCATCAGTCATTTTAGATATGGTTAGTAAATTATATCTACAAAAAAAAATCAAAATATTTTGGATAGATACAGGTTACCTTCCTCCAGAAACATATCATTACGCAGAAAAGCTTATTGATAATTTATCCTTAGAAGTTGAAGTTCTGCAAAGTGAATTATCTCCAGCAAGAATGGAGGCCACATACGGAAAACTTTGGGAAACAAATAAAGAGAGTGATTTAGATAAGTATCATGAATTAAGAAAGATAAAACCTTTAGAAAATGGTCTAGAAAAATATGATATTTTCTGCTGGGCAAGCGGTGTTAGATCAAGTCAAACAGAAAATAGAAACAAAATGAAATTCATAGATGTAATTCGTCAAAGACTGTCTTTAAGACCTTTATTAAATTGGACCAATAAAGATATTTTTTATTATATGGAAGAGAATAATTTACCTGCCCATCCACTTTTTATCAAAGGTTATTCTTCTGTAGGAGATTGGCATTCAAGCAGTCCCGATGGTATTAAAATAAAGGGCAGAGATACAAGATTTGGGGGGATAAAACAAGAATGTGGAATACACACAAATAATTAAATTGATCATAGAACAATGATCTCAGATATAAATTTTTTATTAGTAGGCAATAGTAGGCTTCATTGGGCAAAATATTCTAAAAATCAATCTAAATTCTTCCATACCAAAAAAGAGCACAAAGTTCCCGAAAATATAGATCTTGATCAATTAATTTGGGCTTCTGTAGGAAAACTACCAAATTTTTTGCTGAAAAAAGAAAATGAAATAAAAACTAAAGATATTCAGTTGTCAAATCTGCCTGATTATTTTGGAGTTGATAGAGCTCTTGCCTGTATTGCAGCTTTAAAAATTATTGAAAACCCTTTCAAAAAAGATTTACTAATTGCAGATTTTGGAACAATATTATCAATAACAAAATTGAATTCAAATGGATCTATTATTGGAGGTCAACTTCTTCCAGGTTTTCTAACACAATTAAAATCAATGGAACAAAATACAAAAAATCTTAAAGTTCCCAAAAAATATGATATTCCGATCAAAGATTTTTTAATTAATACAGAAGAAGCAATTTTAAAAGGAGTAATCAACTCTCTGACTGGCGTGATTAATAGTTTATTTAATCCCGAAAAGGATATTTTAATATTCTGTGGAGGAGACTCTCAATTACTCACAAAATCTCTAAAGACTCAAAAAGAAAATATTATCAATGCTCCTAATTTAGTTATGGAGGGGATGATAATTCATAACCTGTCCATAAAAAAATTAGCTTAACCCAAGGTCTGCAATTATATGATCAGCCATTATTGCTGCTTTTACCTTTAAATAAATTTTTTCAATGTTACCTTCAGTATCAATTAAAAAAGTATTTCTCATCATTCCCATATATTCTTTTCCCATGAATTTCTTCAATCCATAGCTATCGTAATCAGAAGAAACTTTGAAAGGTTCAGGATCAGTTAAAAGAATAAAAGGTAAATTAAATTTTTCTATAAACTTCTGATGAGAAGATGCATTATCTTTACTAATACCAAGCACAACAATATTATTTTTTTGGAGCAAATCCCAATTCTCTTTAAAATTACATGCTTCTTTAGTACATCCTGGAGTATTATCTTTTGGATAAAAATATAGTATTATTCTTTTACCTTTAAAATCACTAAGAGAAACTTCTTTCTCAAAAGAATCTTTTAATTTAAATTCTGGTGCTTTGTCGCCAACCTTAAGAGCCATTGAAATTATTAAATGAGTATGAATATAAAATACCAAAAATTTGGTTTTATGAGATTAAAGGTGTGCAAGATGTCGCAACTGTAGAAGAAATTAAAACTGCAAAAAACCTAACAAATTCAAGATCAAAGATTTTCTTAGAAACAAGAGCTTATTTGCGACAATCACTTTCAACACTTTTTGATTTAGACCCCCTAGAAATTCCAATTAATGCTCATCCTGGAGAACCTCCAAGTTTACCCTCTGGCATGGGAAATATCAGTTTAAGTCATTGTAAAGATGCCATTACTATAGTCTGGCATAAAAGCAAAATAGGGATTGATATTGAGAGAACAGATAGAGATTTTAACCATATAAAATTTGCAGAAAAATATTTTTTTCATACTAATAAATCAAACCATAATAATTATTTAACAAAAAATATGATATTAAATCAATGGTGTGCTGTTGAAGCGGCTATAAAATGGGATCATGGAAAATTAGCTAAAGACATTAACCATTGGCAATTTTTTGAAAAGCCAAAAGAGTTAATTCATAAGAAGAAAAACATACATTTAAATTATTCACAGATTAACTTCCATAATTGGACTATCGCTTTGGCCTACGAAGAAGAAACTTCTTTTAATCCTGAGATTATTTGTTGTTCAAAAAATTTTTAATTTTCTTTTCTTCTAAGCAGTTCTTCATAATGAGTTTTTTCCCATCCATTATTATTTGGTTCCCATATTTTTAAACCTCTTAAAGATTTAGGAAGATATTCTTGTAAGACCCAATTACCCGGATAATTATGAGGATTTACATAACTATTAGAATTATTTTTTAAATGAAGTGGAACATCAAGAGCATTGGTAGATTTGATTGTTTCAATTGCTTTAAAAATACTTTTCGTGCTATTACTTTTTGGAGAAATAGCTAAATATAAAGAAGCCTGAGTTAAAAAATATAATCCTTCTGGAAAACCAACTCTATCAAAAGCATCACAACAGGATTGTACAACTACTATGGCATTAGGATCAGCTATTCCAATATCTTCACTGGCAGATATAAGTAGTCTTCTAAAAATAAAATTAGGATCTTCACCAGCCTCCAGCATATTCGCAAGCCAGAATAATGTTGCATCTGGATCAGAACCTCTTATGGACTTGATAAAGGCACTTATTACATCGTAGTGATTTTGACCATTTTTATCGTAAACAATATTTTTCTTTTGTATTGCATCCTCTGCTATTGAGAGATTAATGTTGATTTCTTTAGCATCATTTTCAGCAGTTGTTTCTATGGCCATCTCTAACGCATTGATTAATGTCCTTGCATCTCCGCCAGAAAATTTAATTAAATGACTTATAGCATCTTGAGTTAAATAAACCTTTTTTGAATCTTTTTGTTTTGAATAGTGAGTAATGACTTTTTGTATTATTTTCTGCAAATCATTTTCTGCCAAAGGAAGTAATGTGAAAATACGAGACCTGCTAACAAGCGCTTTATTAACAGCAAAGTAAGGGTTTTCAGTTGTAGCACCAATAAAAGTTATAGTTCCATTTTCTATTGAAGGTAATAAAGCATCTTGCTGAACTGATGTAAATCTATGAACCTCATCGATAAATAAAATTGTTTTTCTTTTTGAATTTATTAATCTATCTTTTGCATTAGCGATTTCATTTCTTAATTCTTTAACACTTGATAACACTGCATTTAACTTAATTAATTTTGAGCGCGTATTAAAAGAAATAATTTCAATTAGAGTGGTTTTTCCAACACCTGGAGGGCCAGAAAAAATAAAATTACTAATCTTATCGTTTAATATTGCACTTCTTAAAAGCGAATTCTCATTGAGAATTGGTTGTTGACCAAAAAAATCTTCCAAATTCTTTGGTCTTAATTTATCTGCCAAAGGTGCATTGTTTTCTATTTGAGAATAATTAGTAAATAAATTTTCTGAATGCATATAAATAAAATCAAAAAATCATTACTTTCAATTCTATGTAATTACTGTAGGAGTTTCCATTTGAGTAAGTTTTGAAATATTCAATAAAGCATCTAAGTCATCTATTAGAGGTTTCAAAGCGATCTGAGGATTTAACGAAAGATTCTGTTGAGGATCGAAAAATTTCTCAAAGTAAAGTCTTAATGTTGCACCCTTAGTTCCAGTTCCAGAAAGGCGCACAATTACTCGAGAATTATCATCAAGGACTAATCTTAAACCTTGATTTTCACTTATGGAATTATCAACGGGATCTAAATATGAAAAGTTATCTGCAACTTTAACTAAATGGCCAGCAAAACTATTTCCTTTTAAATTTTCGAGCATAGAAGTTAGATTACCAAAGATTTGATTAGCAATATTTGAAGGAATTGCCTCATAATCATGTCTTGAATAATAATTCCTGCCAAATTGTTTCCAATGATTCTGCATCAAATCACTTACCGAACATTTTTTCTCAGCTAAAACTTGTAACCAATACAAAACTGCCCATAGTCCATCTTTCTCTCTCACATGATTACTACCTGTTCCGAAACTTTCTTCTCCGCATAAAGTAATTAAATTAGAATCTAAAAGATTTCCAAAAAATTTCCAGCCAGTAGGTGTCTCGAAACAAGGTATATTTAATGCTCGAGCGACATTATCAACCGCTGAGCTGGTTGGCATGGATCGTGCGACACCTGTAATACCATCTTTATAACCAGGGACACATTTTGTGTTAGCAGTGATAACTGCAAGGCTATCACTAGGATTTACAAAACATCCACTTCCTAAAACCATATTCCTATCTCCATCTCCATCGCATGCAGCACCAAAACTATAAGATTTTTTATTTAATAACAAATCAGCCAAGTGGGATGCGTAAGTAAGATTTGGATCAGGATGTAAACCTCCAAAATCTTTTAACGGGTTACCATTCATGACACAATCAGGTGTGAGACCCATTTTTTCAACAAAAATATTTTTTGCATATGGACCTGTAACCGCATTCATTGCATCAAAGATTAACGAGAAGTCTTTATTTAAAAAATCACTAATTTGATCAAAGTCAAAAATTTTCTCCATCAAATTAGAATAATCTGTTAACCCATCAATAATTTCTAAGGTAGTTTCGTCGTAATGATAAGTTCCATATTCACTAAAATCAGGTAATTGAATTTTACAAATTTTATAACTAGTTAGTAATTGTGAAGCCTTAAAAATCTTATTAGTAATTATCTCAGGAGCTGGGCCACCATTAGAGATATTCAATTTCACTCCAAAGTCGCCATCAATCCCACCAGGATTATGGCTTGCAGAAAGAATAATTCCACCAATAGCGTTTTCTTTTCTAATTAAATGAGATGTCGCAGGAGTAGATAATAAACCGTATTTTGGAACAATAACCTTTTGAACTTTATGAGCGATGCATATTTGGACAATTTTTTCTATTGCTTCAATATTGCCATATCTGCCATCACCACCAACTACTAACGTTGAACCTTTTAAATCTTCTAATGATTGTAAGATTGCTTCAATAAAAATTTCTAGATAATGTTCTTCCTGAAACTTTAAAGTACTTTTTCTTAATCCAGAGGTACCAGGTTTTTGGTCTAGAAAAGGAGAATTGATATTAATTTCACTAACTTGATTCATATTTTTAAGAAACTTCCAAAAATCTAACTAAATTAATGAGGCATTTCGGAAGTTCTTAACATAGCGATAAACCATAATGAAGAAATTAATAATGCACTAAGAATTCCATAGTTAACACCAAATTTAGAAATTGTAATTGGAACTATTAATGGAAACGTTAATGCACCAAACAATGGAGTAAAAGCTACAATTTTTTTCAGCATTAATTTAATTTATTAAAACCATTCAGTTTCAGCATTATCTTTTTCATTAGTATCGTCAAGTGGTGTAGTTCTGTCAAATTTCATTGATATACTTTTTTCTTGCTCACCAGATACACTAACAGCTTTAATATCATATTTTTGAGTCCCGTCTCTAAATGGAACTTGAATTCTAAAAGTACCATCTGCAGCAAGAGGTACATCTTCTCCACCGATTGTCAGTTTTGCAGAAGGCTCTGTAGCTCCATAAACAATTAATTCAGCATCAGCAACTAGCCAAAAAGATCTATTTTTAACAATTCCGCTTCCAGAATCATTTAAACCTGATGACCATTTACCAGCACCTGAGTCTGTAAGATTATCGTTAAGATTTGTTGAGTTTAAGTTTTCCATAAATTCTTCAGAACCAACTTTTCTTCTGAGAGGAATGTTAGTTGCTGCTTGGTATAACCTTTCATGCATACCATTTAATTCTGAAACAACAGGATTAGAAATATCTGGGATTGACTCAGAAGTAGAATCTAAATTAAAAGGTACAAATTTATCAAGAATTTGCTCAGAAGGATGAGACCCAGGAACATGGCTTATCGAAGAAAATGCCAATGACATCCAGTTAAAACCATATTTGTAACCTAATTCAACTTTATAATCTCTATCTGCAAGTGGGATCGGCAAGTACCACTCAGTACTGTAACTATCAACTGCTATCTCTCTAAGTGTTCCTTGATTCAAGTTGCTTCCTTCAGAACCAGATGCATCAAATAATCTTAAACATAATTTATTGGCTCCCAAAGATTGTGCTTTTTCTCTATCTGCATCAGAAATTTGCCAAAAAACATAAGCCCAATCTGGATCTCGGGGTAGGAAAACTACATTTGTTTTAACTTCTTCACTACTCTTAAAAGCACTGGACTCAGAAGTTTCTTCAGATTGTGACTGAGGAGCTACAGTGTATGTTTTTTTTGTAGATTTTTCTTGATATTTAAGTATTAAATCAACTAAAACGGCTTTTGTTTTGCGACTGTACAGAGGTACCGATAATTTACTTGCTTCTTGACGTAATTGTCTGAGTGTTAGTGAGAGTAATTGATCTTTATTCATGATCCCATCAGCCACTTTAAATTCTCCGTTTTTGTTTGGGATCAGTATGTTCTTTTTTTTTAGGAATTGTGTGTCTTTTTGGCCTGTCGTCAGGATCCTCTGACTACTAAAGAATTTTCAAAATTGATATTTCTCTTCAAAACAGTTGGTATCAAAGCAATTAATTAATTTTTAGATCTTTTTGAAATGTAAATTAATTTTCTTTTTTTTTAAAATTTATTACCTGAATTTGTTAACGACTCAACAAAAATATATTTTTTCTTCGGGATCATTTAAATAAAAAGAGAATTCAGCGTTGTTCAACTAGAAGTACTAAATCATCTATCTCTAAATCCTCAATACTTTTACCTATTTTTTTTGAAAAAGTACTTAATTTTTTGGAAGTAGATTCTAACTGCTCATAAAAAAGATCACTAAATTTTTTATCATCAAATTTTTTGGATTGGTTATCACACCATTCTCTCAGGGGATTTTTATTTTGATATTCCAAACTATTATCTACATTGATAATTTTTAAAATCTGAAGGCAATGAGCGAGAATTCTTAAATGATGTTTCTGCATTATAGGTAGATCAAGATTATCAATTTCTTGAATAGTTTCTACGTTTAATGGGTTAGACAAGGGATCAAGATGATTAGACATTAATTTTTAGTTTTAATAAAGGAAAAAAACTCAATATTGGGGGTATCTTTCGTTAAAGTATATAAAGCTAATTGTAATAAGTTATTTTTGATAACATGGTCAACGAAAATTTAGTTAAAGATGTAGTAAAAGAGCCTTACAAATATGGTTTCGTTACTGATATTGAAACTGAAAAAATAGAAAAGGGATTAAATGAAGATATCATAAAATTAATTTCACAGAAAAAAGAAGAGCCAAAATTTCTTCTTGATTTTAGATTAAAAGCCTTTAAAAAATGGCAAAAAATGAAAGAGCCTGATTGGGCAGCATTAGGATATAAAAAAATTGATTATCAAGATATTATTTATTACTCTGCTCCTAAGCAAAAAGAGAAAATTTCTAGCTTAGATGAAGTTGATCCCAAACTTCTTGAGACTTTTGACAAATTAGGAATTCCCCTCACGGAGCAAAAAAAACTTACAAATGTAGCAGTAGATGCTGTCTTTGATAGTGTTTCTATAGCCACAACTTTTAGAGAAGAACTTGCTGAACATGGAGTTATATTTTGCTCAATTAGTGAAGCAGTAAAAAATCACGCGGATTTGATTGAAAAATATTTAGGTACAGTAGTTCCAGCTAGTGATAATTATTTTGCAGCACTAAATTCTGCAGTTTTTAGTGATGGTTCTTTTGTTTATATCCCAAAAGGTGTTACCTGCCCTATGGATCTATCTTCCTACTTCAGAATTAATAGTGGAGATTCAGGACAATTCGAAAGAACATTAATCATTGCTGAAGAATCAAGTTCTGTAAGTTATCTAGAAGGTTGTACAGCTCCAATGTTTGATACAAATACCCTACATGCAGCAGTTGTAGAGCTTATAGCATTAGACGACGCCTCAATAAAATATTCTACAGTGCAAAATTGGTATGCTGGTGATGAAGAAGGTATTGGCGGAATTTTTAATTTTGTCACCAAGAGAGGAAAATGTTTAGGTAAGAGAAGTAAAATTAGCTGGTCTCAAGTTGAAACAGGGTCTGCAATTACATGGAAATATCCTAGCTGTCTTCTTTTAGGGGAAGAATCTGTAGGAGAATTTTATTCAGTGGCTCTCACCAATAATCTTCAGCAAGCAGATACTGGCACAAAAATGATCCATATTGGTCCTAAGACCAAATCAACTATTGTTAGCAAAGGTATTAGTGCAGGTAACTCAAAAAATAGCTATAGAGGTCTTGTCAAAATGGGAACAAAAGCTACAGGATCAAGAAATTACAGTCAATGTGATTCAATGTTAATAGGGGATCAAGCTTCTGCAAATACATTCCCTTACATAAAATCTCAACAACCCAATTCTGAAATTGAGCATGAAGCAAGCACATGTAGAATCTCAGAAGACCAACTTTTTTATCTCCAAAGCAGAGGTATAGAATTTGAGGAGGCAGTATCTATGATGGTCAGCGGTTTTTGCAGAGATGTATTTAATCAATTACCTATGGAATTTGCTGCTGAAGCAGATAAGTTACTGGCACTTAAACTAGAGGGATCAGTAGGTTAATTAATCAATTTCTAAACTGAAATGCAAAATAAAATGAAAGAATCAGATCCAATTTTAGAAGTTGAAAATCTCTCTGCATCTATTGATAATCTTCCAATTTTAAAAGGAGTTTCACTTACTGTCTATCCTGGAGAAATCCATGCCATTATGGGAAGAAATGGATGTGGCAAAAGTACTCTTTCGAAAATCATTGCAGGACATCCCTCGTATAATATTACAAATGGCTACATAAAATTTTTAGGTGAAAACATCAACTCTCTAGAACCTGAAGAGAGATCTCAATCAGGAATTTTTCTCGGTTTTCAATATCCAATTGAGATTCCAGGTGTAAGTAATCTTGAGTTTCTTAGAGTTTCAACTAACGCTAGAAGGAAATTCCTCAACAAAGAAGAATTGGATACTTTTGATTTTGAAGAATTAGTTAAAGAAAAGTTAGAAATTGTGAAAATGGATCAGGCATTCCTATCAAGGAGTGTAAATCAAGGCTTTTCCGGAGGTGAAAAAAAAAGAAATGAGATACTGCAAATGGCTTTACTTGAGCCTAAGATAGCAATATTAGATGAGACCGATTCTGGTCTTGATATCGATGCTCTAAGAATAGTGGCATCAGGAATTAAAAAAATATCTAATGCACAAACTGGAATTATACTTATTACCCACTATCAAAGATTATTAGATGAAATTAAACCAAATTATGTCCATGTTATGTCAGACGGACAAATCATAAAAACTGGTGAGAGTGATCTAGCTCTAGAGCTTGAGGAAAAAGGGTATGAATGGACTGATAACTTTATAAAAGAGACCTAAACAAATGGAAATTATTGAAAAAATAAAAACCAATAAATCGGATAATAACCTAACAGAAATACAAAAAATCTGTCTTCATAAATTACAATCAAGCCCTCTCCCTAATCCTAAAAGTGAACTATGGAGACTTTCAAATAAATCAAAATTGTCAAACTTTTTAGATTACTCAATTAATGAAAAAGATTCAAAATTTGATATACCATATCCGAAAAATTCTCAAAGTACTATTAGATTAATAATTGGTGAGAATTGCCAAACTAAATTAATAGAGAAAAATTATTCAATACAGAAATTAAGTGAGGATGAATTACAAAAATATATCAAGGAACAGATATCTTTTTTTAAGCAAAACGAAAATTGGAGTGACTTACTAAATCTGTCTTTAAGTTGTAAAAATAATATTTTGGGATTAAAAATAAATGGATCAAAAATTCCTCCTATTGAAATTTTTAGTCATGCATCAAGTAATTCTTTAAACGCAAAAACCCTCGTAATATTTTTAGAAAAGAATTGTGATGTTGAATTATTACAAGTAAATCTTGGTAAAGAAAACTCTTCATTATCTCAATCAACTTTCTTTTGCTTGAAAGAAAATAGTTCAGTAAATCATGGTGTTGTTTCTTACGGTGAAAACAGTTCCAATCTATTAAATTCTCTCAATGTAATTCAACAAAAAAATAGTGTATACAACTTAGGATCTTTACATTTCAAATTCAATTACGCGAGATTTGAAATTAGTATTAAACAATCTGCGGGCAACGCTAAAACAAATATCAAAGGTATGCAAATAACAAAAAAAGATGAGCAAATTTCAACTTATACAAAAATAGAATTTAATGGCCCAAATGGATTTCTAGATCAAATTAATAAATCACTTGCTGATGATAAATCACATGCAATATTTGAAGGTTCAATAATAGTTCCGAAAATTGCCCAGAGAACTGATGCTTCCCAATTAAGCAGAAATTTACTTTTATCAAATCTCGCACAAATAGATACCAAACCTCAATTAGAAATAATTGCTGATGATGTCAAATGCAAGCATGGGGCTACAATTTCGCAACTAAATGAAGAAGAACTTTTTTATATGCGAACAAGAGGAATCACATTAACAGAAGCAAGTAAACTACAATTAAGTTCTTACTTTCAAGAAATAATTTCATTTATTCCCATTTCAAAAGATAAATGGGATTTGCTTGATAAACTTTTAAATGAGAATTAATGGAAACGATTCAAAATTTTCCTGAAATAACTAAGAAAGACTTTCCTCTTTTAAATAAGACCTTAAAAAGTAATGAGCAAATTATTTATTTAGACCATGCTGCAACCACACAAAAACCAGTACAAGTCTTAAAAAAAATTGATGAATATTACAAAAACTTTAATGCTAATGTACATAGAGGTGCACATCAATTAAGTGCTAAAGCAACAGAAGCATTTGAAAATGCACGATATTTAATTAGCAAATATATAAAAGCGAATTCAGCAAAAGAAATTATTTTTACAAGAAATGCTACTGAGGCAATCAATCTAGTAGCTAGATCATGGGGCGAATATTCATTAAAAGAAAATGATGAAATTCTCTTGTCAATAATGGAGCATCATAGCAATATTGTTCCATGGCAAATGGTTGCAGCAAAAAATAAATGCAAATTAAAATTTATAGGTATAGATAAAGATGGGAAATTAGATATAGACGACTTTAAATCAAAACTAACATCTAGAACTAAGCTTGTTAGCATAGTACATGTTAGTAACACTTTAGGTTGCTGTAATCCAATCAAAGAAATAACTAAATTAGCTAAACAAAAAGGTTCTTTAGTATTAATAGATGCATGCCAAAGTTTAGCCCATCAAAAACTGGATGTGATTGATCTTAATATAGATTTTTTAGCTGGATCAGGACATAAGCTATGCGGTCCTACAGGTATTGGTTTCCTCTGGTCAAGAAAAGAAATCCTAGAAAAAATTCCTCCTCTCTTTGGAGGTGGGGAAATGATTCAAGATGTTTTTGAAGAGACAAGTACTTGGGCAGAGCTACCACACAAATTTGAAGCTGGAACTCCAGCCATTGCAGAAGCAATAGGTCTTGCAGAAGCAATTAATTATATTAACAATATTGGATTGAATGAAATTCATGAATATGAAAAGACTATTACTAAATATTTATTTGAAAAATTAAATCAAATAGAAAATATTGAAATCATAGGTCCATCGCCTGAGATAGATCCAGACAGAGCCTCACTTGCCACTTTTTATATAAAAAATATACATTCAAATGATATTGCTGAAATTCTTGATTCAAAAGGAATTTGCATCAGAAGTGGTCACCATTGCTGTCAACCTCTTCACAGATACATTGGAATTAAATCAACAGCTAGAATCAGCATGAATTTCACAACCAATAAGGAAGAAATTGATATGTTTATAGAACAATTAAAAGATACTATTGATTTTCTAAAAATCAATTCTTAAATATTTAAAGCATTTTTTAAAAATTCCTGAGATTTTTGCATTACTACTTCTTTATTTTCAATATTTCTAAAACCATGCCCTTCATTATCAAAAAAAATAACTTCTGAATATTTATTATTCTGAATCAAAATCTCTTTAATTTTTAAAGTTTGTTTATAAGAAATAACTGCATCCTTTTTTCCATGAAACAATAAGATAGGTTTTTTTATTTTGTTAATATGATTTATCGGTGATCTATTTATATAATCATCATGATTTTTTGCATAATTTCCTACCAAAGAATTTAAATAATCTTTTTCAAACCTATGAGTGTTGTAATACATATCCTTCAAATCAATAACAGGATATTTACAAATTGCTGCTGTAAAAATAGACCCATATAATAAACAATTAAGTGCAGTTAACCCACCAGCACTATTGCCAAAAATTACTACTTTTTCACTATCAACTTGATTTGATTTAATCAATTCAAGAGCTAGTGCTTTGCAATCATAAGAATCAACAATACCCCATTTATAGTTCAACCTCTCTCTATATGCTTTGCCAAATCCTGATGATCCTCCATAATTAACTTCAGCAACAAAAAATCCCTTCGACGTCCAATATTGAACTTCAGAATTATATGATCCATCAAAACATGAAGTCGGTCCGCTATGTGCTCTAACAAGGAGCGGTGGCTTTCTAAAATTGTCGAAAAGCGGCCTATAAAGAAAAGAATGAGTAGATTGGGCCTCAAAACCTTTAAACCAAAATGTTACAGGTTTTGAACAATCTTTTATATGTTCAAAAAATATCTGCTCAGAAAAATTTGATAAAACTTTTTGTGCAAAATCAATTTCAAATACAATTCCCAAAAAATCAGATCCATAACCTTTTAAAAGAACTTTTTCCCGGAAAACACTGAAATCACCTATTGAGGTAAAAGGAGTAGAAAATTCTTTAACAAATTCAAGATCTTTATATTGTTCCACTATTAAACTATTTTCTTTTTTTGCTATACAAAATAAATTTTTTATTGTCCCTGAAAAGAATGTTATTCCAGTTACCCATTGCGGTGATCCATATTCAATCAAATTTCTCTGTACTCTTTTCTTAATAACAATATTCTCAATTTTACTAACATCTAAAAACAATAAGTTCCACCATCCAGAACTATCTTCAGAGCATACTAAAAGTGTTTCACTTATCCAATAGGGTTGAAAAAAAGAAACGTTTTTTTTGAAATTTATCAGCTTATTTGAGAATTTTCTTATTTTTTGTATCTCGCCATCTAAATCTATTTGAGCAAAAAACAGCTCATTTTTCTCCCAGGGCATATATGGAGAATCCCACTCTATCCAAGAAAGTAAGTTAGCAGATTTATTAGAAGATAATTCTCCAGCAAAATTTTTAAATTTTTTTATTAGATGAATATCTTGTTTAGTTTTTTTTAAATTTAATGAAAATAAATAATCTCTATTATTTATTTCGCAAATTCCATACAAAAAAAATTTTTCAGAAATGACAAATGAAGAATCAAAATTTCCATCAATTGATTTAGATAGTTGACTAGGTTCTTGAACTGAAACGAGATATTTATTTTGGCTTCTATAATTTGATGCTGCCTCTCTAAAAATTTGAAACCATACTGCCTTTGTAATCTGATCTATCCATATCAAATAAAAATTATTATTAAAATCTATACATTTATAAGATTTACCACCATATCCATGAAAATTATTTTTAATATTATATTTTTTACTTGTTAATTTCTGGGGAAACGCTTCTTTGTCATTAAATGGTCTTGCAAAAATTGCATTTTCATTTTGACCTTCACCAACAACATCAATCCAAAAAATTGTATCCCTAATAATAGTTAATTCCTTAAAAGCTTTTTTAGATTCTGTTTTACTAACTCTTAGCTTATCATCATTACTCATTTAAAAATTATAAAGAACGTAAATTAAAGTGCTAGTATTTTTATAGCTAAACTCTTAATTAAAAACTTTTTTAACGTGGCTAACCATTTTTCACAACTTGCAAAAAAGTCAAAAACAATTGGGAGCGCGGAAAAAATTGCAAAAGAACAAACAGGTAAGCCATCTCTAGACATTTATAAACTTGGTGATGATGTATTAAGACAAAATTCCAAAAGAATAACTAAGGTTGATGAATCGATTAGAAAACTTGCTAGAGAAATGCTTCAAAGCATGTATGCAGCTAAAGGAATTGGACTTGCTGCACCTCAAATTGGTATCAATAAAGAGCTTCTTGTCATAGATGTAAATTTTGAAGATTCAGCAGCAGAACCTCTAATATTAATCAATCCAGAAATTACAGACTTTGGAACAACCCTTAATTCATACGAAGAAGGCTGCTTAAGTATACCTGGCGTATATTTGAATGTAGTAAGACCATCAACTATAAAATTAAAATTTAGAGATGAAATGGGGAGACCACGTAAAATGAAAGCAGATGGACTTCTGGCGAGGTGTATTCAACACGAAATGGATCACTTAAACGGAATATTATTTGTTGATAGAGTTACATCAAAAGATGATTTGAACAAAGAACTTATAAAGGAAGGGTTCAACGAAAAAGACGTAATTTCTATTAATTAATCTAATGACTGAAACTACAATATTTCAAAAAATAATTAATAAAGAAATACCCTGCGATAAGCTTTATGAAGATGAGTTTTGTATTGCTTTTAATGATATCCAAGCACAAGCACCAGTACATTTTTTAGTGATCCCAAAAAAGCCAATTATTAGTTTATTAGATTGTATTGAAGGAGATGCAAATTTATTAGGGCATTTAATGTTTGTTGGTAGTAAAATAGCTAAATCAAAAAATTTAACTAATTGGAGAACAGTAATTAATACTGGAGCTGAATCCGGACAAACAGTTTTTCATTTGCATATTCATTTTTTATCTGGAAGAAAAATGAATTGGCCCCCAGGTTAAAACTCTCGAAAGAAATGTTTTTGGGTTATAAATAAGTAAAAACAAAATGAATACTCCAGATTCCTTAAATACTGAATCCAAAAATTTATTCAATTTAATCTCAAAAAATTGGGAAGATCTAGACGATTCACTCAAAACTAAGTTAATAAAAATTTGGAAAGTTTTAACTTATAAATGGCAATTACAAATTTTATTTAATTTACCTTTCCTTTTATGGTGGTTATTAGATAAATCATTTCCAAAAGTTCATGAATTTGATGCAACAATTTTGAATTACTTAAATTTACCTGACTGGGTACTTTCATTTATTGGCTTTGGTCAATAGACTTCTAAAAGTTATAATTTATTTTATAAAATTTGTCGAGTAATGAATAAAGCAGTTAAAAATAAATCCAAAATACTTTACCAATTACAAAAATTAAGGAAACTATCTCAGCCATTTTTTCTTCCCATTGACCAATGTAATGGATTTCAATTCATATGGCTTTTGATTTCTCTTTTATTTTGTGTTGGTGGAGTAGTACTTGTTGGCCTTACAGGAATAATCAGTTTTTTTGAAAGCTTTCAACCAATTTTTCTTGAAAAGTATTTCGGAGGTGTAGTAAGTACTGTCAATTCAATTTGGGCTGGTAGCTGGGGATTGCTTTTCTCTGCCTTATTTCTGATTGGATCAGGCAGCTTTTTTAGTTTAAGACGTCAATTAAAAAACCGTAGATGGTTACATTGGTTATTCCTTGCAATAATTGTATTAATGCTTTTAGCTGTAAACGGAATAAACGCAGGAATAGGATTTATAGCAAGAGATTTAACAAATGCTTTGGTAGAAAAACAAGAAGATGGGTTTTATCGTATATTAGGGATTTACGCGTGTTGTTTCGCTATAGCTCTACCAATACGTGTTTCACAAATATTTTTTACATATAAATTAGGAATAATTTGGAGAGAATGGCTTTCGAAAAGTTTAGTCAAAGATTATATGACTAATAAAGCTTATTACCAATTAAATCCCAATGATGAAGAACAAACTGATGTAGATAATCCTGATCAAAGAATCACAGATGATACCAGAGCTTTTACCGGACAAAGTCTTTCTTTCACTTTAGGTATTTTTGATGCCCTATTAACATTTTCACTTAATATTCTTATTTTATGGAGTATTAGTACAACACTTACTTTTTCTTTATTTGGTTATGCTGCATTTGCTACTTCTATCCTTTTAATTGCTGGTAAAAATCTTGTAAAGATAGACTTTGATCAACTCAGATACGAAGCAGATTTTCGATATGGATTAGTGCATATTAGAGATAATGCTGAATCAATAGCCTTTTACTCTGGAGAGAATCCTGAGCGAAGTGAAACCGAAAGGCGATTAGGAGAAGTTGTGAGAAACTTTAATTTACTGATTATATGGAGAGTAATAATTGATGTCATGAGAAGATCCATTAATTATGCTGGAAATTTCTTTCCATATTTAATAATGGCAATACCTTACTTTAAAGGGGATATTGATTATGGTCGCTTTATTCAGGCAAGCTTTGCATTTGGAATGGTCGAAGGTTCATTGTTTTTCATTGTTAATCAAATAGAAGAACTTGCAAAGTTTACTGCTGGGATTGGAAGATTAGAAGGATTCCAATCAAAAGTCGAATCTATAAGTCAATCTAGCCCTACAATAAATCGAAAGGTTATTTCAGATTATCCCTCTATTCTTATTAATAATGCTGACCTATGCCCACCAGGTTCAAATAAAACAATAATTAAAAATTTAAATTTGAGTATCGACAATAATCAATCACTTTTGGTTGTAGGACCTTCTGGATGTGGAAAGACATCTTTACTAAGAATGATTAGTGGTTTATGGGAGCCCGATCATGGAGTAATAAAAAAACCAAAAATTGGGGAATTATTATTCATTCCACAAAAGCCTTACATGTTACTAGGTTCTTTAAGAGAGCAATTATGTTATCCCACAGAAGTAAAAAAATTTAGTGATGATCATCTTACTTCTGTACTTCATGAAGTAAATTTGCAATCCTTAGTCGATCGTTATCCTAATCTTGATATCAAACAAGATTGGCCAAGAATACTTTCTTTAGGAGAACAACAAAGATTAGCTTTTGCTAGGCTTTTACTAAATTCTCCAAGATTTGCAGTACTTGATGAGGCAACAAGTGCTTTAGATATTGAAACCGAAAAAAAACTATACTGTCTACTAAAAAAAAGGGAGCTTTCTCTTATTAGTGTTGGACACAGACCAAGCTTGAAAGATTTTCATGAAAATATTTTAGAGTTAAATGGAAAAGGAGACTGGAAATTATTGACTTCTGATAAGTATAATTTTAGAGACTAGTAAAAAAAATGAATTCTAAAGAAGAACAAAGTAACTCAGAAGCCTCTAATTTAGTGAATGAGAGTTCTTTTGACAAAGAAAAAGATGCGAATAATATCAATGAACAAACTACAGATATTAAATTAGCTGAACAATCAATAGATATTGAAGATGAATATAAATTCGGATGGAGTAATTATTCTGAAATTATTAATGGAAGATTTGCAATGATCGGATTCCTAGCGATAATTCTGATTGAATTGTTTAGTCAACAATCGTTTTTAAAATGGGCAGGAATTTTATAATTAATCATCAAATCTAGAACTGTTATCTCTAGGTTTCCTTTTGTCTGTTCCAACGGTATATCTACCATTTTGATTTTTTGAACTTGATCTCGCTGAAGAGCTTACTCTACGAGTCTCACGTGTTTTTTTGACTTGATTAGTATCTTTGAATGAAGCATCTTCTACTTGAGCTGTTGAAGTTTGCTGCCTGATAGGAGATCTAGTAGGTTTCTTTCTTAATGGAGAAGAATCATCAGGCGAAGAAATATTATCTTGTCTAGAAACTTTCCGATTTATTCTAGGTCTTGATCCTGTTTTAGCTTCATTGCGAGATGTGTTTCGTCTCTCACCAAAGTTATTTATTTCTGATTGATTACTATTTTTATCTTCAGGAGCTCTTCTTCTTATAGGAGAACTTTCATTCCCAAACCGACTTGCTTCTCTTGAAGATGGCCTACTTCTACTTGCAGCATTAGAAGGTATAGCTCTTGAAACCAAAGCAATTCTTCTTCTAGGGTTAAAACCCTCACTAATATCTAACTTAACCGATTTAATTTCATCGAAATTTAATTTAACTTCAAT